>JASEGF010000038.1 GCA_030017935.1 Bacteroidales bacterium
TCCGAGCCATTTGTAACGATAATAGTTGGAGTTATGTTTTCTATTGCATCAATTCCATAAGCTGCCACATTTACAATTTCTCCAGTTTTTGCAAATCTAGCCATCGCTCCGGTAGTCAGGACAATTTTAGGAGGGGTAGGCACAGCGTAGGTATCAACAGCCCCTCCTCTAGAAAAATTATACACGGTTACCGATTGGTATTTTTTAATATTGCTCTTTTTCATTATATTTGCGGGGAATTCAGCACTTCCGTGAATACAGCTGGGGTACGTCTTATTTATTCTTAAACCTAAAATTAGTGAAGAAAGAAAAAATCTTTTAATTTTTTCGCGTTTATTTCTTAATATTTCGAATTCTTTAATATCCTTGTCTTTTTTTGTGCTATATTCGATATCTAATCTTGGATTACTTAAATTATCTTTATTTATAGAAGGGTCAAACCCTAAATCGAATATAGGGATATGATCGTTATTATATAAACTAATTTCTTTCTCATCTAGTAAAGTTCTACTAATTAAACAGACCAAGTCTCCATTATTTAGAAAGTTTGCTAAACTTCCTCTAGCTTCAACTTGTCCATTATTTTCGCCCTCGATAACAAATGTTTTTACTCTGTTAATCCAGTTATCTCCACGAATTTTTGTCACTATTACTTGCTCCCAAGGTAAAATATCGCTTTTGTCTAAAATATTTTTAGAAGAAAGTAATTTTTTTAGAGTATCTATATTTATACCATCAGGTCCCTCATCAATGTATGTTTCTCCGCTTTTGACAACAAGCAGTTTAGGTAATGAAGCCTGAAAAGTTTCTAAGGTTTTCTCGAAATATTTATCCAATTTATCTTTACTATTTGGTGAATAGCTTTTAGAAGCTTGATCTATACCTGAAATCTCAATTTTGCCGTTTCCTAATTCTCTATTATAACCCCATAAAAATTTTTTATTGAATAATGATCGCGAAATAAACTCTACTAATATTGATTTGCCTCCTTCATTTTTGCTAAATATCAGGTTTATATTATTTAGATTATAGGTACCATTAGATATTGGACCTAAATTATTTATATTAATTTTTTCAATTTTAATTCCCATATTTTTTTATTTATTTTAATCATTAAAAATCAAATTCAATGCTTGCTCTATAATATCGTTTTTTTCAGAATAGTTAAAATTTTCTGTTAAATTTTCAATTTTATCTAAAGTTCTTTTCATGATAAATTCTCTATTTGGATCTTTAACTATATTTAGGTTATTATCTAAAGGAGCATTTTTATCATAAAGTTTTATTTTTTTATCATAGAGGTAATGATTTATACGTTGAACGAGCGCATTTTTATCATTAGTAAATCCTTTTAAAATTAATCTTAAAATCACTTTTTCTGTTTCATTAGTAGTTAAATTCCAATTATTTATTTTTTCATTTAATTTATTTATAGCATCATCTATTTCGGTATTAGTAGGTATGATGAGTAATTCTTCAATCATAAATATTTTATCCAAATCTAGATAAATATATTCAGGTTTATTATAATTTGTATCGTAGATTATAAATTTTCGTTTACCTGTTTCATTAATATCAAGTGGATATGGTGATCCTGGATAATAAACAATGTCATTATTATTGGATTTATGAATATGTCCTAGAAAAACTATTATTGGCTTTAAATCATTTATAACATTATTTGATAAAGGCATGTAATAGCCTTTTTCGTATTCATCGATAGACTTATTTATATTTAGATAATCACCATGCGAGATTAGTACCCATTTATCTGATATAAAATTATTCTTGTAATAAGAAATTAGCATTTTGTCCATAGTATCAGTTGCTTGATATGGTAAAAATAAAAAATCAAGATTGTCAAATTTTTGAGATGTAATTTCATCAAAAACTTTAATATTTGATGAACTAAAAGAGCTAGATTTCAAATCTATGTCGTGATTGCCAGGAATTATATAAAAATTAATATTTGAATTATTTCGACATATATTTTCAAAATCAGAATAGTTATTGAATTCCTTATCAAATAGATCTCCAGCGATTATTAAGTCTCTTATGTTTTCATTTTTTAAATGATTTATTGTTTTTTCTAATGCGTTGTATCTTTCAGGTGTTTCATTTTTTGATTTTAGATGTAAATCTGCCGTTATACCTATTTTCATAATAATTTTTTTCAAAAATAATAAAAATGAAATTAATTAAAAAATGTAAATCTACGTTTAGCTATTAAAATTTATTTCAAAAATGTTTAAATTAAGTAATGATATTTTAATATAAAAATATTTTGATTAATATTTCTATAATTCTTAATTATAAAGAGAATTAATAAAAATTAAATTTTCTAAAATAATTTCTAAATAATATTGATTAATAATAGTTTTAAGTAATTAGAAATTATTAATTATATATCATTAATTAATTTAAACAAATAAACATAAAATTATGTAAAACGCTTAATAACAAATAGATAGAAAATATTTTAAAAGTTTTCATATATTTCACATTTGATTAACAAATGAAATTCTACAAAAGATATCTATCATATCCATAAAGGATATTTTTCTTTGATTCTTTCTTTGTGTGGTTGACAAAGAAAAGTAAATTAGAATTAAATTTTATTAAAAATCAAATTACATTCTTCAAAAATATAGCTATTCACAAAATAATTTAGTTATTTATTAAACGCTCAACTCTAAACAATTAATAACTATTTATTAATAATTTGGTATAACTATGTTGTGGCTTATTGATAATATCTTTTGATAATCCGTGTTCTACTATCTCGCCTTTATATAAAACTATTAAGCTATCACAGAAATAATTAGCCAGCATAATATCATGTGTAATGAAAAGATAAGTAATTTTTTTATCTTCTTTAATGTCATTTAATAGGTTTATTATGGCTGCCTGAATGGACACATCCAATGATGAAACTGGTTCATCTAATAGTATTATTTCTGGATTTACGAGTAGTGCTTGGGCAATGGCTAATCGCTGCAATTGCCCACCACTAAATTGATGTGGATAACGATCTAAAATATCTACTGGCATTTGGCATAATTCTAATGTTTCACTAATTATTTTATTTCGCTCATCAGCATTTTTCCCTATATTATGTAATTTTAATATGGCATTGAAATGTTTGCTAATAGTCATATTAGGTGGTAATGATGTGTATGGATTTTGCTGCACCCATTGAATACTACGAAATAAATCTTTAGTCCTATTGCTAATTATATCCAATTTTTCACCTTTGTATTCTATTAAACCATTATCAGGTTTTATCAAACCAAGAATAGTTTTTAGCAATGTAGTTTTTCCACTACCAGATTCTCCAATAATGCCGAGACATTCATTAGATTTTACATTAAAATTTATATTTTTTAGAATGTGATTATAAACTTTTTGTCCCCAAATTGTTTTATTTTGATGAATAACATTTAAATTTTTAACATTTAATACAATATTATCATTGATTTTATTTGATTTTTTTTTAGTATTAAATAAATTAAAATCATATTTTTGATGAAGGGTAGGCAATCTATAAGGGGTGTATGTGAGAGTAGGTTTACATTTCAGCAATAATTGTGTGTACTCTTCTGCTGGATTTTCAAAAATCTCATCGGTAGGTCCATGCTCAACTATTTTTCCATTTTTCATTACATAGATATAGTCAGCAAAGCTGTGTACTAATGAAAGGTCATGAGAAATAAACAAAACTGTACAATGAAATTTTGTTTTTAATTCTTTTATCAAATTGATAATTTCTAATTGTATTTGTGCATCTAGAGCTGTTGTAGGTTCATCAGCGATTAGTATTTCTGGATTTGTAATCATGGCCATTGATATCATAACACGTTGTTGTTCGCCACCTGATAACTGGTGTGGATAAGCATTGTATATTCTTGCTGCATTGTCGAAGCCTACTTGCTTTAGAATTTCTATTACATTTTCCTTTCGTTTTGTTGGAGAATAATTAGTATGTACTTTTAGCACTTCTGCTATTTGCTCTCCACATTTGATCAAAGGATGAAGCGAAGACATAGGATTTTGAAAAATCATACTGATTTTTTTACTTCTCAATGTCCTCCATTGTTTTTTATTTATTTTTAGTAGATTTACTTCATGATGATTATAATAATATAAAATTTTACTTTCTAGTGAAAACTTTAATGTAGGAGGTAGTAATCCCATAATAGAATGTGCAGTTAGTGTTTTGCCACTTCCACTCTCGCCTATTATAGCTGTTATAGCATTGTCTCTAATGTTTAAATTTATATTATCTACTAAAATATCTTTTTCAGAGTTAAAAATTGATAAATTTTCTATTTTAATTTTATTTATCATCACTGTTAGTGTATTTTATAATAAGAATTTCAAAAATTTATCCGTCTTTTTGACTATCTAGATCTTCTGGTTTAAATATTCCCCACTTATTCATTTTCATTTGCCAGAGTTTTTTAGCATAAGCTTGTAAATCTTGGTACTGATCGGCCTCATCTATGATTTCGATACCAAGAAGAGTTTCTACAATATCTTCTATAGTGATTATGCCTACAAAAGAGCCATATTCATCTACTACTACTGCTATTTGTTCATTTTTTTTAATCATTTCATCCATAGCTTTTTTGATGTTAAAAAATTCATAAACAATGACTATTTTTCTTTTAATTTCACTTAATTTAGTATTTTCATTTTTATGAATTAAAGCATTGAGAACATCATTTTTGAAAACATAACCAGTGATATTATCTATATTGCCAGAATAAACAGGTATACGAGAATATTTAAAAAAATCTTCAAGATTTATTAATTCCCCTACAGTCATATTCTCATCTAGTACTGCAGCTACAGTTCGAGGAGTCATGATATCATGCACTGGTAATTCTCTTAGTTTCAGAGTATTATCTATTACTTGAGTTTGTAGATTGTCTAGTATACCTTTTTGATATCCTAGTATAGCTAGAGCTCTAATCTCTTCTACAGTATGAGAAACTTCATTTTTAGGAACAACTAATTTCATCATTCCTTGAGATAGTAAATAAAATGGGTAAGTTATTTTTCGCAAAAAAACAAGTACAGGTATTATCCAATTCAAATGTTTTCGCCAGTAATAGGTACCAATAGTTTTTGGTAAAATTTCTGAAAAATAAAGAATTAGTAAAGTCATGATAAAGCCTATAATTCCTGCAGCACCACTGCCAAATATATCTGCAGATAACACACCTACCAAAAGAGAACCAATTGTATGAGACATAGTATTTAAAGTTAATATACCTGTAATAGTTATATCTATTGATTTTTTCAATTTTTCTAATTTTTTCCCTTGTACAGGTTTATTAGCTAATAAATAAGCTGAATAGCCTGGTGTAACAGATAATATAGCTGCTTCCATCACAGAGCACATAAAAGAAAAAAATAAAGTTAAAATTACCGTTAAAATTAATGCAAACATATTTAATTTTTTAGCAAAATTACAAAAATGTAATAATTTTATTTGTTTTTTTATAAAATTCAGATTAAAGGCAAAATGTTTTTTAAATAAAATTTAAAATATCTATTTTTGCATATAAAATATTTAATTATGAGATTTAGAGGTATTCATGCTATTTTGATTTTAGCACTTAGCCTGGTTTTGATATTATTAGGGATAGCAGGTATCATTTATTTGCATGGCTCATCATTAGAAAATAAAATGAAAGAAAATTTTACTATACAGATAATGCTAAAACCCATTGCTAGTCAGGCAGAAATATCTTTACTACAGCATAGTCTGGAGACTAACGATAAATTTTCTTCTGTCACATATGTGCCTGCCGATAAAATGTTAGAAGATTTACAATCTGAGCTAGGCGATTTGTCTACAGATAACTTACAAATAGAAAATATTCCTTTACCATCTGTTATTGAAGCTACCATTGCTGCTGATTACTTAAATGATACTATTATAAAAGAATTGGCTACTCAACTTAAACAAAATGAAATCGTAGATGAGGTTTATTATCCTGCTAATGTTCTAACTGCAATAGAAAAAAATAAAAACACTCTAAGTACTATTACTCTATTGATAGCTGTTATAATTTTATTGATAGCTATTACTCTATTAAGCTTGACCATTAGACTTACAATTTATAGCAGAAGGTTTACTATTAGAACGATGCTTTTGGTAGGAGCTAAAAAAAGTTTTATACAAAAACCTTTCTTATTAGATGCACTGTTTTGGGGTATTATCGCTTCGATATTAGCTATTCTAGGATTAGAAGTTATCATCAATGAGCTCTATAGATTTTTACCAGAATTAAATGGAGTTGTTTCTCAACAAAATATAATTTTCCTATTTATTTCAATATTTATTATTGGTGTAATAATTACTGAATTATCTACCATATTTTCTGTAAATAAATATATTAAAATGAAAACTGATTCATTATTCTATTAATACTAGTAAGAAACAATTTTTTCATGTGAAAAGAGAGTTCTCATTGTGTGAGCTCTTTTTTATTATCTCATTAATTACAATTTTATTAAAAAATTTTTTTTTATTTAAAAATTTATATTAATTTTGCATCAGAGATGTTTCCGATTAGAAACAATTTTTTCATAAGAGAAAAGGGTTCACTTCGGTGAACCCTTTTTTTAATTTGTAAATTTTTGAGTAAATTTGCTTAAATAATTTTACAATTTTTATCAAAAAAATTAATGTAAACTATTTATATATATGCAACTACTTGAAAATTTTAAAAATGTAACGATAGCAGATCTACCACAATTAGCCGCAAGCATCATTCAATTGTTTGACAAAAGAAATATTATTTGTTTGCAAGGAGAGATAGGTGCAGGTAAAACAACTCTAACCAAACAAATTGTAAAAAAAATTATTGGCAATGATACAGCTATTAGTCCTACTTTCTCAATTTTAAATATTTATACTTATGGTAAAGAAAATATTTATCATTTAGATTTGTATAGATTAAATAACAAAAAAGAATTTTTTGATTTAGGACTATATGAATATCTAGTAGACAATAAAATATTGATAGAATGGCCAGAATTAATATTAGACTATTTAGAAAATTACGAATTTTATTTAGTTAAAATTTCAATTATTAGTGAAACACAAAGAAATATAGAAATATGGGGATGAAAAAACATTATTTTTATGGACCCTCAGGTGAATTTTTGCCTCTAGAAGAGAGATTAGAGGTCAAAAAAAATCAAAAAAAATTTGTTATAGGTATCCCAAAAGAGATAGCTTTTCAAGAGCACAGAGTAAGTCTGGTGCCTGATAGTGTAAAAATGCTAACATGTAATGGTCATGAAGTATTGATAGAAGATGGCGCTGGAGAATTTGCGAGATTTAGCAATCATGATTATGCTGAGGCTGGTGGCGAGATAGTGAATAATCACAATGAATTATTTGCTAGAGCAGATATTATAGTGAAAGTAGCTCCTTTGCTCAAACAAGAGGTGGATTATATGAAAAAAAATCAAATTATCATCTCTGCTGTAAATTATCATTCTCTATCTAAAGAATACTTTGATTCATTAATTAGCAAAAATGCTACTGCTATAGGTTTTGAATTTATCAAAGATAATAGTGGTAGATATCCTGTATTAATGTCTATGAGTGAAATCGTTGGTTATGGCGTCATTCAGTTAGCTGCACATTATTTAAGTGATAATAAGCTAAGCAAGGGATATTTGTTTGGTGGCTTACCTGGACTAAATTCTACAGAAGTAGTTATAATAGGTGCTGGCAGAGTAGGTCTATTCGCAGCTAAAGCAGCTAAAGCTTTCGGAGCTTTAGTAAAAGTTTTTGATAATAAACTTTATAAATTACGTGATATAGTTGCTCAACTAGGTAGCGATGTCTATACTTCTGTATTACATCCAAGTGTCGTATATAAAGCTATAAAAACCGCCAATGTAGTGATTTGCGCTCTATATCTTAATGATGATGAACTACCATTTCTTTTAACTGAAGATTTGGTGAAAGAAATGAAAGAAGGTAGTATAATTTTCGATGTTAGCATTGACCAAGGTGGCTGCTGCGAGACAAGTGAAATTACCTATGTAGACAATCCAATATTTGTCAAACATGGTGTCATCCACTATTGCGTACCTAATATAGCTTCTAATTTCCCTCGTACAGCTGCTTATGCATTAAGTAATTTTTTCACTCCATTAATATTAGATATATCAGAAAATGGAGGTATTAAAGAATTTTTAAGAATTAATCCTGCTTTTGCTGAAGGCGTTTATATCTTAGAAGAGAAAATATGTCATCCATTAATAGCTCAACATTTTAACTATAAATATACTCCTATTCAATTATTACTTGGAGGTTTTTAAACAAGAAATAAATATTTTGTATCATGATAAAGCTTGATTAAAAACTTTTGATTCTTGATAATAATGATAATAAGTCTGTGGATCTACATTTATTATAAATTGAATAGGATCTACTGGTTTATTTTTAATCCTAATCTCATAATGTAAATGCACACCAAAAGCAATACCAGTATTTCCAACATATCCAATTAGCTCGCCAGCAGACACTCTACGCCCTGTAGAAACTTTCTTTTCTAATAAATGAGCATAAACACTAGAAATATTATTGCCGTGATCTATTATTATTGTTTCACCATAGCCAAACATTGTAGGATCTGGATTTCTGACAATACCATTAGCTGTAGCATATACAGGAGTACGTACAGGAGCTGCAAAGTCAATACCTGTATGTAAAAATTTATTTTTCAATATGGGATGTATTCTCTCACCGAAACCACTTGCTATATTATATGTACTATCCAGCGGCATCCTTAAAGGGAATTTACTATAATTTTCAAGATTTTTAGGTAAATAATGGTATAGAAACGAATAATAATAAGATTGAATATTAGATTTTTGCTCGATAAGCTTGATATCGTCTGATATGATATTTAATAAATCTTGTAATGTGTTTGCATCTTTTAACTTTTTATATCTGTCATTTTCAGTACTTTCTTCAGTGAATTCAGTATTAAAGATGTTTTTATAAATAATAGTATTTTTCTTATTAATACTATCTAATAAAATTTCAATTTGTTTTTGGTTTTCTTGAACTTCTTTATATATTTGTACTATTTGATTGAGTTCTTTAGCTTCTTCTTGCTCTATTTTAGAAGGGAAAATATAAATAGCTATTAAAGTAAAAATAAAACTCAATGCTAATGCTGTCCCTAACACACCTAAAGCAATAATAATATATCTTTTAGTAGCTTTATAAGGCTTTAGATACAGATCTTCCCATTGAAAACTATGATACCCTTTTTTGTTTTTAGTCATTATTTATTCCATCTAAAAGCAAAAATATAAAATAATATTAAAATAGCGTTAGAAAAAATTAAATAACAAGAATTCACATAATTTATTAATCAAAATATCTCGGTGATGAAGGTATGCTAGCATTCTTTTTCTTTATTAAATATTGTAGTGTTATTTCGTGGCTACCACTGGAATATGCTGATATTGGTGCAGCTAGAATATCATAAGAATAAATAAATCTAAATTGATCTTTAACTAATACTCCTGCCATAATTACAAAAGATTCTTTTAGTCTATATGATAATCCAGTATAAATCATATTTTTATAAAAAAAAGTAGTATTCCACTCGTGCTGTGTTTTAGTAATAGCACTATTTACAGAATATGTTAAAAAACCAGCAAAACTATAATTTATATCAAAAACTTTAGTTCTAAAATACCCATATATATGTCTAGGTACCTGAAAATTTGTCCCTTTCATATAATCTTTTGCGATATGAGTAGATGATATTCCAATAGAGATAGCAGGAGAGCTGAGTTCAATGCCAGCATTAAAATCTGGAGAATTATGAATATTATTATCAAAGAGATTTGATTCTGGTTGCTCAAGCTCGATATCATTAATATCAATAACCTTTCTATATAGTCCACCACTAATGCCAAAGCTTAAAATATAATCATTACCTAAATTTAGATGATATGAGACATTAGCTTGTACAATATTAGAAGTTTCTACTCCTAATTTATCAAAAGTATAAGTAAGGCCAAGGCCTAAATGATATTTATTTATTTGAGTATGAAAAGTAGCAAAATTTGTAATAGGAGCATTATCAAATCCTACCCATTGTACTCTACTAAAAGCTTGTAATGTGTGATAATTGGGGTTTTGTCCCGTAACTGCTGGATTAAAAGCTATACGCATAAATGATTGCTGGCTAAATTGAAAATCACTTTGCGCAAATATTATAAATACCCAAAAATTACAAAATAAAAGTAAATATATTTTTTTCATAATCTCATTTTTCAATTATTTTAACAAAGCAATCAGAGTAACCATTGCTAACAAGTTTATTTTTAAATTCTATAGCAGTAGTGGCATTATCAAACTCTCCCACATAATATCTATATAAACCATCATTACCACGAACTTCAAATATTTTAACATTGGGATCTAATCGATAAATGCTACTCCACACTTCTAAATTATTAGCAGGATTAGACAATGCAGCCACCTGTATTGTGTAAATAACATTCCCTGCGCCCTTTAGACCTTCTACAATGTCAATCGATATATTTGATATAACATTATCATGATTTAATTGTTCATATTTGACAATATTGAAAGTAGTTCTTCTATTTAATTGATGCTCTTCTTCAGTAGTTGCGTTTGGTACTACTGGATTAGCTTTGCCCCAGCCTTTTGCTATTAATCTATTAGGAGATATTCCTTTACTAATTAAATAATCTACTACAGACTGAGCTCTTGCTTGAGACAATTTTAAATTATACTCATCATTACCTCTCTCATCGCAGTATGAATTTATTTGAACAATTAAATTAGGATTGAGTTTAAGTAATTGGGCAAGTTTATCTAATTCTTTTTTAGATTCTTCTTTTAAAGTAGCTTTATCAAAATCATAATAAATATTTTCTATTAAATATTCAGTCTCTTTATTTACTCTTTCTACTGGTAAATCAATATTGATTTTCTTATTGTTATTAATATCAATTTCTTTTGATTGAGATAAATATCCATCTTTTGAGGCGACAACAGTATATTTATTATTTATTGGTACATTTTCAAATTTAAAATGTCCTTCTTTGTTAGTTTTAGTTTCATCTACGTATCCTTTAGTACTAACAAGAGAAACTTTGTGGTCAGCTGACGGCATTTGTATTTCATTATCAATAATTTTACCTTCTACGACAGCTATTCGCTTGGCTTGTTTAAGCTCATAAGTATAGTTTAAGTATATTGGTGTTGTATATTTAAATAGAGTTGGATTAAATATTTCTATTATATTCTCAAAACCATTTTTAGAAATATTAATATTATATTGTTGATTAGGATCTAGATCAATAGAAAAAAAACCATTTTTATCAGTATAGAAAGTATCAATATAATTAGAATAATATACTATTAACTGGGCACCACTTATAGGTTTTTTATCATTAAAAGATAATACTTTTCCTTGATATGTTATATTCCATGGGATTCCGTTAAAATAATAAATATCATCAAAACCACTACCACCAGGTCGATTACTACAAAAAAGTCCTTCATTCAATTTATCAAAAAATTGTATATTAAAGTCATCAGCCCCTGAATTAATAGGGAATTTTAATTGTTTAGGTTTGCTCCATTCATTATTTGTAAAAGTACTCATAAATAAATCTAGCCCTCCAATACTATTATGACCATCAGAAGCGAAAAATAGAATAGTATCTTGATATAAATATGGGAACATCTCATCATTTTCGGTATTAACATTTTGACCAATATTAATAGGCTTTGACCATTTATTACCAGTTTTAGTAATCATATATAAATCTCTTTTACCAAATCCTTCTGGATAATCAGCAGTATAAATCATAGTCCTTCCATTTCTAGAAATAGTAGTATGCCCCTCATTAAATTCTTCAGATTTTACAATCATTTTTTTTGGAGTAGATGGATTAGTAGGATCTCCTCTATAACTACTGTAATAAATATGGCATTTAGATGGCGTACCTTCGCAACGTGTAAAATAAATTAATTCATGAGCATCATCTATACTTATATAACCTTGTGTAGCTAATGTTTTATTTAATGCGTCTAATTTTTTAAAATTTGTTGTATCAGAATTCCATGTTCTTAAATTAACAAAATAAATATTATCATAGCCTTGTGTAGTTCTATAATTTATTTTATCAGACATCATCTTGCTTACAAATAAATAATCTTTATATAGATTTATACCATATTCACTTTTAGATGAGTTAATTTCTCTAAATTCATTAACTTGGATACTAGGATTATTTAATTCATAAACATATTTCTCTAAAATATTTTTTTGTTTTTGTGCATCATCGACTAAATTCTTATCTATAATATCGTTATTACTTAGTTGGATTATTTTATCGTAAGTATTAATAGCTTTTTCATATTCACATAATTTTTTATAAATATCAGCTAAAATATTTAAAGAAGAAAGTGAAGTAGAATCTATTTGAACTAATCTATCTGCATAATTTAAAGAAGATTTATAATCATTAATATTTATGAATAGATATATAATATTTTGTAAAGCATCTTTATTATAAGGATCTTGTTCTAATATTTGTTCATAACCTTTAATAGCTTCATAATAATTTTTTTCATCTTGTAGCTGTTTTAATTTATTCATATCTATTTGACTAAATAAATTTAAAACATTTATAAGTACTAATATAAATATCAGAATATATTTTTTCATAAATTATTTCTTTATTAATAAAACATCTCCATTGTACGTTTTGATAACTTTACCATTTTCATCTTTTAGATCAATTATATAATAATAAGTTCCTGGCACAGCCAACTTATTATTAATGGTTCCATCCCAGCCATCATCACCTTCATAAACTATTTGTCCCCATCTATTCAAAATTTTTATTGGTACACCAGGCATAAATTTATCATTTACATTATCATTATTAGGAGTAAATCCATTTGGTATTTTACGAGAATTAATGAATATTGTTTCATTACTTATACATCCTTCATC
>JASEGF010000039.1 GCA_030017935.1 Bacteroidales bacterium
ATCAATTGATTTATAAGCTATTGCTTATAAATCAATTGATGATGTAGGTTTGCTAAAACCTAATGATCATGCACTATGGGGTGGGGGAGTATTAGATTTCACCTTTGATAATACTAGAAATCCAATGATTAATATTTATTATGGCACTAGAGCAAAAATATTTTTTGAATATTATCAGGGGCTTATAAATACTAAACTAAACATGTTTAATGTAGGATTTGATTATAGGAATTATACTAAAATATATAGAACTTTGATTTGGGCTAATAGAATTGCTGGAGCTACTTCCTTCGGTTCTACAAGATTGATATATATTTTAGGTGGTGTGGATAATTGGCTTTTCCCAAGATATATGTATCAGCCAGTATTAGATCCTAATATGAATTTTTCTTTTCAGACCTTAGCTACTAATCTGAGAGGTATGCCACAAAACATTCGTAATGGTAATTCTTTTTTAGTAATAAATTCAGAAATCAGATTTCCAATTTTCAGATTTTTATTTAATAGACCGATAAAATCATCTTTTCTCAATAGTTTCCAATTAAACTTTTTTGGTGATATAGGCTCAGCATGGATAGGACTCAATCCATATTCTGATATAAATATTTATGTACCCGAATATTATTATAGCAAACCAATTACAGTAATCATTAATAATCCACGCAATCCATTAGTTGGAGGGTTAGGCATAGGTGCCAGAGCTGAATTATTCGGTTATTTTATGCGTTTAGATTACGCTTGGGGAGTAGAAGAGAAAGGATTTCGACCTCCTAGATTAATATTTTCTATAACAAAAGATTTTTAAGGTTCTATAAAGTTTATTGTTGATAAATTATCTAGGTTAATATTTAATTGTTATCAATTGTCCACAAATAAACACAAATGAGCACAAATACAACTAAATAAGAAATTCAATCCCTAAATTTTTTAATCCAAAAAATCCCATTTCAGACAATAAAATTCTATCATTCTTTGTGTTCTTTGTGCCTTCTTTGAGAACTTTGTGGTTAATATTCAACTGTTTAAAAATTAATAAAATTCATTTTTATAAAATTACCTAATTTTAATCTTTATCAACTCAAAACGTTATAGAAGCCTTTTTAATCATTAAGAATAACAAATTCTGTCCTTCTATTCATAGCTCTACCTTCTTCAGTCTCATTTGTAGCTATAGGAGTTGTTTCTCCAAAGCCTTTATATTGTAAACGATTAGCATCTATACCGTTATTCACTAAATAGTTATATACGGCTTTTGCCCTATTCTCTGAGAGAATGAGATTAAATTCGTCGCTGCCCACATTATCTGTATGTCCTTCTATACCTATTTGCAATGTTGGATGATCGTTCAAAAATACAATAAATTCATCAAGTACTTTTTGTGAGCTAGCTAAAATATCTGCTGAATTAAAAGCAAAATAAATATTATGTATACGATAATGCATACCTACTTCTATAGGTTGTACTTCCATTTCTAATTTTATCACGGGAGCAGTTATAGAATCTTTAGCAGCCACATAAGTGCTTTGATATACTATATCTTCACCTTTTATTGTGAGCAAATAATCTTCATTTTTTAAAAGGCTGGCTACATAATCTCCATCTTCATCTACTGGGATAAAAGTTACACGTTTACTTTCCATGCTTTTAATTTGTACAGTTGCTTTGATTGGTTTAGTAGTATCCTCTGATTTTAGATTTCCTTTTACTAGAATTACTTCCTCTGGTTTAGCTTCATTATATAATGAAAAATAATAAAAATCCATGCCACCCATAGATTCATTTTTCATATTATTGCTAGAGAAATAGCCATATTTGCCATCTATACTTACAATGAAGCCCACCTCATCATTTTCAGTATTAATGGGATAACCAATATTTTTAACTTCAAGTTTTTCATTATCATCATTTAATTTTACATAGTAAATATCATATCCACCCATGCCAGGACGACCATTAGAGCTGAAATATAATGTACGTGTATCAGTATGGATAAAAGGCGATTTCTCATCACCTGGAGTATTTATAGGCTCTCCTACATTAATAGGCTCAGACCATTCTCCATTTTCATCTTTGAAACTTTTATAAATATCATAACCACCTACACCGCCAGGTCTATTACTAACGAAATATAATTCTCTGCCATCAGCAGTAACAGATGGCATGCTTTCCCAAGTATCTGGTCTATTTACTCGCTCTAGAGGTACTATATCTGTCCAATATCCTTTAATATTTTTAGAAGAATAAAGATCGCAATTGTAATATTGACGAGGACTTGTAACCATTTTGCAAACAGTATAAATCAATTCTTTGTTATTACCAGTTATTGTTGCTCCACCTTCATTCTCATTGCGGTTGAATGGATATGGCATTTCTTTCCCATTATCAAAAACATTATCTGCTATTCGATAACTATAATAAAATTTTTCTTGAAAAGCTGGTTCAGATTTATAGCCAGATATTTGATAGTCTTTAGTTTTCCTAGTATAATATGCTATTTCATTATCTGGACTAAGTGAAACTAAATAATCGTCTAATTGACTACTAATACCCTTTACTAATTTGGGATTAAATGGTACTGGATTATTTATTAGCTCGCATATCTCTTCGCTCCATTTCATCAGCATCTTGGCTTCTGTGAATAAAGTATCAAAATCCCCTTGATATGTTAAAAATTTTTTAAAGTAATTTATAGCATCACATTTTTGATTTGTAGTATATGCCAATTTACCTAAATGAAAATATGCTTCTGGTATGTCATCTGGGCAAGCATCTATTACTTTCTTTAAATATTGCTCTGCTAAAATAAAATTATTATCTGGTTTATAAATATATGTTAATGCTAAATAATAATTAACAATAGGATATTCCTCTTTATCATTAAGTGATCGCAATATATCTGTCGCTTCGCTGAAATATAATTTTTGAGATTCTATAAATTTGCTATTAATGCCATGATTGATCTTGTCTATAGCTATTTGTAATTGTTCTTGTTCTTTGCTCTTAGTAATGCTTAAACAATTATTTTCCTGGCTATATATGAGAATACTAAAAAATAAACAAGTAAATAAAATTAATAATCGTTTCATTTTTTCACAACTTTCATTATACTAAACTACAATGCAAATATAATATAAAAAATATTATGTAATCATATTTTATTATGATTATAACCTTCCATCTAATGAACCTTATTAAATCATTTAATGATTTGTATTAGCTGCTTCCATTGTTTATTGGAATTATAAATATTTAAGATATAAACTCCTTCACTAATATTTTGTGGGAAATTCATAACTATATTATCTCTGCTAATATTAATAGAATTAGATAATAATACTTTGCCAGTGAGATCTATAAGAGCTATATTGTAATCGCCTAATGGCAAACCCGATAAATAAATAATTCCATTAGTAGGATTAGGATAAATTATTAGATTCGCAATGATATTATCCGATATGAATGAGCAATCATCTATGGTGATATTTACGGTATCAGTAGTATAGCAGTCATATTGATTATAACCATAAACAATGTATTGATATGTACCAAAATCTGGAACTTTAGTAGAATCTATTATAATAAAAGCAGATGTGTCATTAATTGGTTGCCATACGTAGTAAAGGGCATTACCATTTACATACAATATTACATGCTCATCCCAGCAAATTGTTGAATCATGAAAAATGGCTTCTACAACTGGATAACCATAACTTTTTATTATGAAATTCACAGTATCATTATCTGGGTTAATATCTTGACTGTAATAAATAGAGGCTTTTATATTATAATTATGAGGTGTCAATGATAGATCTAATATATTATTAGTGGAGTATATCATACTTTCATTAGGTAATAATTGTTGAGAAAGAGTAATGTTTTCAGTAAAAACAAATTGATTGTCTTGCCATACTGAGAGTGTCATAGGTGTACCAGCATTAATATTTAATGGGGAATAATTTTTTATTCTAATAGTAAGATTAGTATCCATTAATTGACAATCTGAAACAGGATATAGTATGCTATCTATTGTAATATCAGCCCCTATCTTGTTATATATCTGAAAATCATCTATTGCCCAGCCGTCGCCAGTTTCTGTATTTGAGCTAGCAAATACAAATCTAAATCTCACTTTATTTTGTCCACTGAGAGCAAATAGATTATGACGACTCATAATCCATCCATTTGTATTAGTGCTAAAGCCAATGCCATTGCTAATATTATTTAATGAGTCTATACTTGAAGAGTTGTACCAATTCAAAGTATCTCCTTCATTGCCCAAATTTAACCAATTATTCCCATTATCAATAGAGTACTGCATTACGCCACCACTTGCTGGATCATTTACATTCAAATACTGATAAAATTCTACAACAGGATGTGTGATTTGACTTAAATCGAAACATGGCGAAATCAACATTGATACAGTATCTAAATCGCCAGGAATAAATAGTGCATGGTTTCCACTATGTGCAGCATTTATTATAGAGCCGTTGGGAGTATATGACCAGTTACCATCATTTATCCAAATATTAGTATCAGTTTCAAAATCATCGGTATAAGGGTATGAATTTACAAATAAACTATTATAAAATGTTTTTTCTACGTAATTATCTGAAATAATGCTATCATTATCTAAAATTATTTCTGCTGCTACTTCGTGAAGTCCCAGATTACTAAAGTCAAAAGATACATTAGAGGTAAATAAAATAGTGTCGTGAGAATTGATAAACGGAATAGTATCCATTTGCCAAGTAACACCGCTGTCATTAGAGAACCTGATCGGTATATTATGCTGAATTACAGTACCATTATTAAAAGCTTCTACAGTTATAGGCACATCATTACTGAGACCACAGTCATTATTGGGATATACAATGTCAACTAAGCCTACATTTTTACCTCTTTCGATTATTTTAATATTGTCAAAAGCTATCCCTTCGAAATTATTATTAATCATATTAGAAGCAAAATTTATTCTAAAAGTTACTTGAGAATTGCCAGCAGCAGGTAACAAAGAATGATACATAGTGATATATCCACTACTACCAAAAGTTGCATTACCAGACCATCCAGGAGTATTTAGACTATTTATGTTTGTCATATTATACCAATTGGCATCACCGAAATTGCCCACATTATGCCATGTATTTCCCAAGTCTGTTGAATATTGCAAATTAGCACCATCCCAACCAGTTTCGCATTCATACCATATGTCGACGTATATCCACGGATCAGATAAATTAGAGAAATCAAAACATGGTGATTTTACATAGCTTTTTTCGTTAGTATTATAATTACCAGTCAAATTAGTAACCCATGCATGAGTACCATCTGATGCTGTGTCAATCAAAATACCATTAGGCATACCCCATTGCCAGCTATTATTCACTCCACCACTTGTCCACATACCATCATTAGCTTCGAAACTTTCTATGTATGGGAAATTAGTTATATAAGGATAATTAGTTATTGTTGTATTTTTTAAATCATTTACTGGATTTTCATCAGTAGATAAATTAACTTTTATAGCAATATTGTAAGATTGCGGTATTGACATATCTATCCCTTGAGAAAAAGTATAAGAAATAGTATCACCAGCATTTATAGAAGATATGATTTCATTAATTGGCCATGTTAGGCCACCATCATTGGATAAAGAAATAGGTATATTAGTTTCATTATTAGAACCATTGTTAGCAACTAAAACACTTATGAATTCTTCATTAGTAAGGCCACAAGAATTAATAGGAGCAGTGATAGCTATAACATTAATATCATGCTCTAGCGTATGAAATTCGTAGCAACCAGGGTCTGGATGTGAGCTACTGCGAATGTTACCAGCAATATCATAATTGATACCAGCATATGGGATTGCAATATTATCTAATCCTACATTTGTAAAGACAAAAGAGCTGTCATTCATGAATTGTGGATCATAACTAATGCTTTGGGTATCAAAGCCATAACTAGACATAGCAGATTGCCATTGACTAATATTTGCGTAATTGGTTGTGCCCGCTTTACCAAGGTATTGGCCTGTGGCATAATATACATTGTTATTTAAAAAAGATAAATAAGATTCTGTGAGAGCTGTTGCTGATATCTCAATAGCGTAACCACCGCCAGTATTTACAAAAATATTATTCAATACTTTCAAATTATTATAATCTCCTCCAGTAGATTTGTTTATGTAGATAGCTCTACCACTAGTGCTACTGCCACCGAATACTTTTATAGTGTTGTATACAATATCTAAATATTTACAATTATAGGGGTACAATGCTCTAACTGTAGCTGTACCACCATCCTGGATAATAAAATTATTATCTACTATAATTGGATTATTTATTTCTCCTTCTAAATCTCTCACATAAATAAAATCTCCAGATGCATTTGTAGCAAATATTTGATTTCTGCTAAATTTTATATTACCTTTACCATATCTAGAATATATACCATTGAAATTATTATTATTAGAATTTGTAACTATAATATTAGAATCAATAGAGAAATCTGATAAATAATAGGTGAAAATACCGCAATTATATTGATTTACAAATTTGTTATTTTTTATATTTACATATTTCTCGTGGTTAAGATTATTCCCATACAAATACATTCCATAGCTGCCACCTGTCAATATATTATTAGAATAATTACTCATAGAATCCAAGGTATTGATGCCCGCAGATGAATGTATCAGTGCCATATCAATAGAAGTAGATGTTGTTTGATTGCCAATTATTTTTAAGTATTGATAAGTATTATTAGTGCTAGAGCTATCTATAGTTATAACATGCCCATAAGAAGGAGAATTATTTTGCAAAGTTAAATGCTCTAAAGTCAGATAATCTAATCCTCTAATACCAATAATATAATTGTTTGTATTATCTGATGGAGTGTAAGCTATTATCACAGAGTCAGCATTATTGGCTTCACTAGTAATTGTAATATTGTTATTTATATTTATTCCAGGAGCATCCCATAGAATAAACTGTTCATTATATAAACCACTAGCAATTTCAATTGTTATTGGGCCACAAGCTCCACCTTCTATAGCTTTAGCCATTTCAGACAAAGAAATAAAATTTGTCATACTTGCTGGTAATGACGGATTTACAGTATAATTACCTGATAATTGCACATAAATATTAAAATTAATAGTATCTCCAATATCAGATGAATCTAGGGCATTTAAATAAGCCATTACTACATATTTCCCATAATTATTAAATGACAATGGTATATTGATAGTATCTTTTTCATTAGTAGCTAAGTCTCTCTGTGGAATGCTAATGCTATCTATAATTGTATTATTAATCTTTGTGTAAAACCAAGTACTATCCTGATGAATAGTATCCGCAGAATTATTTTGAATTTCTATCACAAGACTATCATTGTAGCTAATACATCCGACATAATTAGTGGGTGATAAAAGCTGAGATATTGATAAATTTTGAGCAAACATGCATTCATTGATTAGCAAAAACAAAAATGCCAAAAGAGGTAAGGTTTTATTTTTCATAATATTAAAGATATTTTTTATTGAAAATTATATGATTTTACATGCAAATTTAAAATAAAAAAACAATTAATAAAAATAAATGAGAAAAATTTAATAAATTACTGTTACCTCACCTTGTAGAATGTGTTTATTATAATATTGAGAGTCTGTGAAATTAATAATATAATAGTAAACGCCCTGCGGAACTAATTTGCCATTGTATTTACCATCCCATCCTAAATTAGGATCAGTAGTGAAGAATAATTGCTTACCCCATCGATTAAATATTATCATAGTAAAATTATCAAGTTCAATATTAGTAGCGAATATATGAAAAAAATCGTTTTGACCATCATAATTTGGAGTAATAACATTAGGCACATAATAAGTAGTAAAATCATTGATCTCTAAAATAGTAATGGCAGTGTCCACACAGTTTTGATCATCAGCCACTATCAACATAACTGTATATGTACCACTTGTAGTATAAGTATGTTTAGGAGAATGCTCATTTGAAGTATTCCCATCCCCAAAGTCCCAGAAAAAATTTGTACCTCCTGATGAATTATTAATAAAACTTACAACAGGATTATCAATAGTTATATTAGTTGGTGCATAAGAAAAATTGGCATAAACTGTATTGTAATCATCCACATATATATTAGCTGTTTCGAAGCAACTATTAGCATCTGTTACCGTAACCTGATAAGAGCCACTCGATAGATTATTTATTAATGAATCTGATGAACCATTTGACCAATTATAGTTAAAAGGCGGATTACCACCAGAAATTTCTAATATTATACTCCCATTATTTTGACCACATATTTCAGGATTTTTGATATAAGATAAATCAAATCCATTATTTACATATATTGTTATAGAGCCTACTGCAGGGCATCCTATATTACTATAGCCAGTAACAGAATATGTGGTTGTAGTCGTAGGTGAGACGCTAATATTATTACTATTTTGTCCTGTACTCCATTGATATGAATCAGTTCCAGTTGCTATAAGAGTTGTGCTTTCTCCTTTGCAAATAGTATCAGCAGTAGTAGAAATTATTATACTTTGACTATTAAGTATAGTAATAGTGTCTGTAATTGTATCTGTCTGGCAAGGAGTTTCTATAATAGCATTAATAATATATTTACCTGTATCATTAAACACTATTGCAGGTGATTGATTATTAGAAGTAGTATAAGGATTATTTGGGTTATTAATATTAAAAAAGTTCCAATTTAGGCTAATATAGTTATTGTCTAATAATGTGAAAATTACAGTATCCATGATACATGAGGAGTCATTAAAAATAATGGAATTTGGAGGGGAAAGGTATGAGTTAGGAAATGTAGGCAACCCTAATTGGCATTTTTTGCCTGCTAAATCTTGCGCCATATCTACGAAATTACAAGCTGTACCTTGAAGGTTTGGATTATTGATGACAGCTAGTTTAGTTTGGTCTTCTAATGCTACATATATTTTACCATTTGGTCCTAATTGTAAAGCACAAGCTTTGTAATGATAGGTGTTAGAAGTAGTACCTATAATTGCCATAGAGTTTTGGAAATCAGTATTATTAGTAGCTAATAAATTGTATTGATAAACATTTGGTGAGTTTAAAGCAGTAAAGTATAAAAATTGATTATTAGGAGAAAATTCAATACCATAATAAGTGTTATTTGTTGTATTTGGTATTGATGGAGAATCAGTAAATTTTAATGTTAATGTTCCAGTACTATTATTAAAATCATAAACATGAATTCCCAGTCCACTAGTAGAAGCATATTGAGCAAGAGCAATCATAGAATTATCACACGAAGATTTCATATATCCACCACCCTTGGTCATGACTGGACCAGTATTACTAATTATTGGATTTGAATTTAATCCATTTGATGATAGTAAATATGAGTAAAAGCTGTTATTATTTGGAGGTTTACATACAATCCAATAATCGCAACCATTTGCATGTCTAACAGCACAAATTTTTTCAACTGTTTCTGTGCCTAAAAGATGAACATTTTTAGTAATTATGCCACCTAATCCGTTATCTAATGACATATCTACTATGGAATAACAAATTCCATAAGTACTAGATTCTACAGCATCTATAGTAAATATGTAGTATATATTATATCTTTTTAATAAATTATTATAAGTTCCTGGTTTAGGGACTATTATCGCTGATTGAGTAGAAGAGGAATGTCCATATAGATTAGATCCATTATACATTAAAGAATGTACTCTATTATATACTTTTTGCCCATCAGTATAAAACAAAATATTACCATTTTTGTCTGAAACAGTTGCACATCCTTCCCACGCATTTAATTGCCCATTAGTTAATGGCGTGGGAGGATTAGTATTGAAACTCAACCCAGCATTTTCCCCAAAATACCAATTATTACCTTCATTTTGTGAATATAATGTTTCATTTATTATAAAAACTAACAAAAAAAGTAATATGTATTTCATATTAAACATAATCTAAAAATATATTAAAATCTACCTAAATGTTTATACAAATTTATATTAAATTTTTCATATTAAATATGCAATATTTTTTTTAAGTTTGCAGAAAAAAATATGTATAAGGATTTTCAAAATTATTTACGAAAAGAATTAGACGCTATCTACGAAGCAGGCTTAGCTAAAGAAGAGCGTATTATAGTTTCTCCACAAGGTGCTGTTATCAAATTAGATAATGGTAAAGAATTATTAAATTTTTGTGCTAATAACTATCTAGGCTTATCAAATCATCCACGTTTGAAACAAGCTGCTACTAAAGCTTTTGAAACTCATGGCTATGGTATGTCTAGCGTTAGATTTATTTGTGGCACTACTGATTTACACAAAAAATTAGAGAAAAAAATTGCTGAATTTTTTGGTACTGAAGATACCATTTTATACGCAGCTTGCTTTGATGCAAATGGTGGATTATTTGAACCATTATTAACAGAAGAAGATGCTCTCATCAGCGATGCACTTAATCATGCATCTATCATTGATGGAGTTAGATTATGCAAAGCTCAACGTTTCATCTATTCTAATGGTGATATGAACGAGCTAGAAGAGCAATTGAAAAAAACTCAAAATTTACGTTTTAGAGTAATAGCTACTGATGGAGTATTTAGTATGGATGGCAATGTGGCTCCAGTAAATAAAATCGTCGAATTAGCTAATAAATACAATGCAATGGTAATGGTGGACGAAAGCCATTCTGCAGGTGTAGTAGGCGAAACTGGTAGAGGAGTTACAGAGCTTTACAATTGTAGAGGCCAAGTAGAAATGCTTACCGGTACCTTAGGAAAAGCCTTTGGTGGAGCTATTGGTGGCTTTACTACTGGTAAAAAAGAAATCATAGAAATGCTACGTCAACGTAGTCGTCCTTATTTATTTAGTAATTCTTTACCTCCGATGGTAGTAGCTGCCGGTATTGAAATGTTTAATATGATGAGCGAAACTAATGCTCTACAAGATAAATTGCATAATAATGTGAAATATTTTATGGATCAAATTCAAAAAGTCGGCTTTGATGTTAAACCTACTCAAAGTGCTATCGTAGCTGTAATGCTATATGATGCTAAAGTAGCTTCTGAAATGGCTAAAAAATTGAGTGACGAAGGCATCTATGTTACAGGTTTCTCTTATCCAGTAGTTCCTAAGGGACAAGCACGCATTAGAGTACAGCTATCAGCTGCTCACGAATTTGAACATATCGATAAATGTGTGAAATCTTTTGAAAAAGTGGGTAAAGAAATGGGAGTTTTAAAAAAATAAAACGTATTAATATTTAATTTTTATCTATAAGGGACAATAATTTTTTGTCCCTTTTTTAATTTTATTTTATTATACGAATTTTATTTTATTAATTTTGCAAAATATTTTTTAATAAATAATAAAAAAAGTGATATCAAATAAAGTGGCATTAGTTACAGGTGCTTCATCTGGCATAGGTAGAGCATTGTGTTTACAATTAGCACGTAAAGGATACCGTGTAGCTGGAATGGCTAGAAATATTGATAAATTAAATGAATTAGATAATGAAATCAAAAAATTAAATTTAGAATTTCTGCCTGTTCAAGGAGACGTGAGGCTAGAAAGCGATTGCAAAAAGCTTGTTGATATTACAATAGAAAAATGGGGACGTATAGATATTTTAATAAATAATGCTGGTATATCTATGAGAGCACTTTTTGATGAGGTGCGTTTAGATGTTTTACATGAATTAATGAATACAAATTTCTGGGGGACTGTTTATTGTACTTATTATGCTTTGCCACATTTATTAAAAAATAAAGGAAGTTTAGTAGGAGTATCGTCCATAGCGGGCTATCAAGCTTTGCCTGCTCGTACAGGTTATTCTGCTTCTAAGTTTGCTATTCAAGGGTTTCTCAATACTATTAGAATTGAAAATCTATATACTGGATTGCATGTGATGATAGCTTGTCCTGGTTTTACTGCATCCAATATTAGAAATACTGCTTTGACAGCTGATGGTTCACAACAAAAAGATACGCCATTAGAGGAAGGTAAACTCATGAGTGCTGAAATAGTGGCTAGTAGAATCATCAAAGGAATTGAAAAACGTAAAAGGCAAGTAATCATGACTACTGAGGGTAAATTAACTGTGTTTTTAGGTAAATTTTTCCCTGCTTTAGTTGATAAACTTGTTTTCAAAGATATGTTAAAAGAAAAAAATTCACCATTAATAAAAAAATATCCATATGGAAAAAATTAAAAAATTGGAAGTTATACCTTTAGAAGGTTCTAATTTATTTAAGTTTGGAGACTCACAAGATACAATTTTAGAAATTTTAGGTGAGCCAGAAGACATCGAAAAATACGAAGAAGAAGAGGACGAACCAGCTACTAGCATTTGGTTTTATGAAGATACTATCTCTTTATTTTTTGATGAGATAGATGATGATTATTATGCCCTTAAAGGCGTTGAAAGTTCTTTTCCAGATACTTATTTTAAAGGAAATAAGGTAATAGGACTATCTTATAATGACTTAAAAAAATTATTGAATAATGCTGGTTATAATAAATTTGATGAAGAAATAGAAGAATGGGGCGAAAAACGCGTATCAATAGAAGATGATATGATAGATTTTTATTTAGAAGAGGATAAGGTTGTAAGCATAGCCTGGTCTAGCGAATATTAATTTATTTCTTCTCATTTTTTTTATAATTATTAATCTTTGATCTTAATTTTGTGAATCCAATCATAGAGGTAGAAAATTTAACTAAAATATATAGATTAGGTAATTTGCACGGTTCTTATCTTACTTTTAGAGATTCCATTACTCAATTATTTAAAACTAATCCCAAAAATAGAAAAAAGCATTTCATTAAAGCTCTAGACAATGTGAATTTAACTATCGACAAAGGCCAAAAAATTGGGGTTATTGGTAAAAATGGTGCAGGCAAAAGCACATTTCTCAAAATTTTATCTCGAATTACTTATCCTACGTCAGGCTCTGTTATATTGAGAGGAAGGGTGGCTAGCTTACTAG
>JASEGF010000003.1:0-17154 GCA_030017935.1 Bacteroidales bacterium
AATACTCTTTAGTGAGTGTGAGCACTATAGAAGAAATAAATAAATTTTTCAAAAATGAATTCTCTAGCAATAGTCTCTCATTAATAGAGTGCTGGGCATGTAATGATGGCTGTATAAATGGTGGAGGGAGACTTTTTGAGTCTAAATATAAAATGAAAAAATTTTTATCTTCAAAAAATCCTTTAATTTCACAAATATACAATATTAATAAAGATTTAATAAAAGAGGAGGCACTATGGAAGGCATGAATTTGGAATATCATCAATTAGTTTTTACTGTTCAGAATAGATGCAAGGTTTGTTATACTTGTGTGGGAGAATGCCCCGCTAAAGCTATTAGAATATTTAATGGACAAGCAGATATTTTACCAGATAGATGTATAACCTGTGGTAATTGTGTAAAAGTTTGTAGCCAAGGAGCTAAAGATTATGTAAAACATTCTGATGAAGTAGATGATCTTTTACATACTAATGAAAAAGTGGCTGCTTTACTGGCTCCTAGCTTTCCATCGGAATTTTCTGATTTTAAGACACATCAAAATTTCGTAGGTGTACTCAAGAAATTAGGTTTTGATTATGTTTTTGAAGTGGCTTTTGGTGCAGACCTTGTAGCTCATACTTTTAAAAAATTGGTTGGTAGTGAGAGTAATATGCAGTATATTACTTCTGATTGTCCTGCTATTGTGAAATTTGTTAGAAAATATTATCCCGAGCTTACTGATAATCTTTTGCCAATATGTTCACCTATGAATGCTATGAATAGAGTCGTAAAAACTATGTTTAATAATGATATTAAAACTGTTTTTATCGGTCCCTGCATCGCTAAAAAAGATGATTGGGATGAGGTAGATTACAAAATTACTTATAGAGAATTAAGGAGTTTATTACAAAAAAATAATATTAATAAAGAGTTGATCGAACCTGCTAATTTTGATCCTCCATATGGTGGTTTAGGTGCTATATTCCCAGTATCTAGAGGACTTATACAAACTGTGGATATTGATGATAAATTATACAAAAGTAACATCATCGCTGCTGAAGGACGTGAAGATTTTCAAGAAGCTTTGAAAGAATTCTATTCTAAAACCTGGGGTGAGGAACATTTAGAATTACTTTGTTGTGATGGATGTATCATGGGACCTGGTACTACTTCTCTCAGTAATAGATTTGCTAAAGAGGCTTTCGTATCCAATTATGTTAAAAGAAAATTAAAAAATATAGATTGGGAGCAGTGGCAAAGTGATTTAGATTATTGGTTAGATAATATTGATTTATCTGTTAAATATTCTCCTACACCTATTATAGACCTTATTCCTAGCGAGGATGAGATTAGATCTGTTTTAATAGAATTAGGTAAAACAACGCCTGAAGATGAACTCAATTGTGGTGCTTGTGGCTATAATACCTGTAGAGAGCATGCTATTGCTATAATAAAAGGCTTAGCTGAAACTGAAATGTGTTTACCGTATACTATTGATAGATTGCATAGTTTATTAGAAGAGCTTAATATTTCTAATAAAGAATTACAGGATGCTCAGGAAGCTCTTAAAAAAACTGAAAAATTGGCTACTATGGGACAACTAAGTGCTGGTATAGCTCATGAATTGAATAATCCATTAGGCGTCATCATTATGTATGCTAATATCTTATATGATGAATGTCCTGCTGATGATCCTAAAAGAAATGATCTGGAAATGGTAGTTTCTCAGGCTGAGAGATGTAGACAAATAGTTAGAGGTTTATTAAACTTTGCTAGAAAAAATCAAGTGCAATATGAAAAAATTTCTATCGATGAACTATTTAATAAAGCTATACACTCTGTCGTAATACCCGAAAATATTGATGTAAAAATAAATGTAAATCCACCTAGCCTAGAAGCCAATATCGATGTGGAACAGATGCTTCAAGTGATAACTAATTTGATACAAAATTCTATCGATGCTATTAATAATAATAATGGAGAGATAATTCTAGAAGCACAAACTAAAGATAATTATCTAGTGATGACAGTCTATGACAATGGTATAGGTATTCCTAATAATAATTTGACTAAAATCTTTGAACCATTTTTCACTACAAAGCCTGTTGGCAAGGGTACTGGATTAGGATTAGCTACTGTTTATGGTATTATAAAAATGCATAAAGGCAAAATAGAAGTAGAGAGCAATGCTGATCCTACTAAAGGTCCTACTTATACAAAATTTTTTATTTTTATACCGCAAGGTAAAGGGAAATAATGGTGAGGGGGAGAATGGGAGACTGGGGTGACGAGGTGATAAGTTAATTAGTGATAGGTGATGAGTGATGAGGTGATTGGGAGACGAAGTGACGAGGAGACTGGGAGAAGGAGAGACGAGGAGACGGGGAGACGGGGAGACGAGGTGATAGGGAGATGGGGAGAACGGGAATAATGGAGAATGGTAAGAATAGGAGCGATGTTGAAATATAGTACAGATGATGAAAAAAATTATAATATTTGTGTAGTATCAAATTTTTTTAATTTGTTTTTTAATTTTTTAATAAAAAATATATGGAAAAAATAAAAATTTTATTAGTAGATGATGATCCAGATTTTGCTGACCAAATGTTGTTTTATTTAAATAAATTTGGTTATGATACTATGTATTTGCCATCACAGAGATCTGCAGAGAGTAGACTAAAAGATATACAATTCGATTTGGCAATTTTAGATCTTATGATGGAGGAGGATGATAGTGGCTTGCAATTAGCTAGAAAAATAAAAGCAAATTCACCCGAAATACCAATAATTTTGTTAACAGCTATCACAAATGAAACGGGATATTCTTTTTCTCAAGAGTTCAAAAATTCTCCTGAGCTTTTGCCAATAGATAAATATTGTGAAAAAGGTATCAGACCTGATGTTTTGAATAAAATTATTGAGCAATTGATAACAATCAAAAAATAATTTTATGAAATATAATGTTTTGATAGTAGATGATGAGGAAGGAATAAGAATGGCCATTAAAAGGGCATTAAATAATTATCACATTGATTTTCCTTTTTTAGATGAGTCAATCGAAATAGATGTTTATGAGGCAGAGAGTGCAGAGCGAGCTTTAGAAATTCTCAGAGATACACCTATGGATATTATCTTGCTAGATAATAAATTGCCAGGTATGCAAGGGATAGATATTATGCCATATATAAATGAACATTATCCTGATATCAAAATCCTTATAATTACTTCTTTTGCTTCATTAGATATTGCTTTAGAGGCCACTAAACATGGTGCTTTTGATTTTATACCCAAACCTTTCACTCCAGGAGAATTAAAAAATGCTATAGAAACGGCTACTAAACAAATCTATCTGAATAATATCCTCAAAGATATGGACAGAGAAGCACGTAAGATACGCTTTAAGTTCTTATCCATTTTATCTCATGAGCTTAAAACTCCTATTAATACTTTAGAGGGATATATGATGATGATGAAAGAAAAACAACTAGGACCTAATATTGATAATTATATGGATTTAATAGATAAAATGATAAATAAACTCGATGACATGAGAGCTCTCATAATGGATCTTCTTGATTTCACAAATTTGAATTCTGATAAAACTATTGGAGAAAAAGAATTTTTATCATTAAAAGATGTAATTAATTTTTGTGTAGATAGTCAGAGACCGTTAGCTATTCAGAAATCTATAAGTTTCGATATAGATATTAAAAGTCCTTTAACTTTTTTTGCTAGTAAAAATGAAATGGAAATTCTTTTTAATAATTTAATAAATAATTCTATAAAATATAACAAAAATAATGGTAAAGTAATTATTAAAGGCGAGGAAACTGATAGTAGCATTATTATTAAAATTAAAGATACAGGTATCGGCATTGCCCCAGATGATTTATCCAAAATATTTGATGAGTTCTATAGAAGTGCAGAAGCTAAATCTAGACGCCTCTCTGGCACAGGACTAGGGTTATCAATAGTTAAAAGGATGATAGAGCTGTATAATGGTACTATAGATGTAGCAAGTAAATTAAATGAGTTTACAGAATTTACTATAATTTTACCAAAAAATAATAACTCTAATCAAGCAATTAATTAATATTTAAAATCTATTTCTATGGTATTACCAGAAAAAACAATAGAACGTTTAAGCAAATATAGAAGAGTTTTAATAACTTTAAATTATGACCAGAAAGGTTACATTTATTCACATGAGCTGGCTAATTTGATTCATATTACGCCAGAACAAGTTAGAAGAGATATGATGCTGATAGGTTATAATGGAACCCTCAGACGTGGCTATGAAGTTAATAAATTGATAGAAAAAATAAATTCCATAATTGATGGAAATACAGTGCAGAATGTAGCCCTGGTAGGTATTGGTAATCTAGGTAGAGCTATGCTAAACTATTTAAAAGATAAAAATAGATATCTCAAAATTATAGCTTGCTTTGATAATGATCAGAATAAAATCGACAAAATGTGCTGTGGTGTTCCTTGCTACTCCATTAATGATGCTGGTAAGCTTATAAAAGAATTAAATATTAATATTGCTGTATTAACTGTGCCAACAACTGTAGCAATAGAAGTTTCTGAAATATTGATAAAATCTGGAATTAAAGGAATTCTTAATTTTACTACTATACCTCTCAAAGTCCCTTCTAATGTTTATCTCGAAGAATATGACATGATAACCTCTTTAGAAAAAGTAGCATATTTCACTCAATTTAACAAATAAAACTGTTTATATTTTAATTTAAAAAATGGAAATACATTATAGCTTTGATGAAGATTATAAAATATTAAACCCAGTAGTAACTATTGGTACTTTCGATGGAGTGCATGCCGGACATAGAGCTATTCTCAAACGTTTAAAGGTATTAAGTGAAAAAGTTAATGGTGAGACTGCTCTTATTACATTCTATCCACATCCACGCAAAGTGCTTTATCCTGATACTTTAGGTAAAAATCTAAAAATGATTTGTACTCAAAATGAAAAAATTCATTTATTACAGGAAACTAAATTAGACCATTTGTTTATAATTCACTTTACATATGAGTTTTCTAAAGTTTCTGCAGAGCAATTTGTTAAAAATTTTTTGGTAAATAAACTGCATGCTAAAGTCATTGTAGTTGGCTTTAATCATCATTTTGGCTATGATAAACAAGGAGATTATCAATATTTGTATGAGATGAAAGATTATTTTGGTTTCATGGTAGAGGAAATACCACAACAAGAAATAGATCAAGAGACAGTTTCATCTACTAGAATAAGACAGACACTCAACCAGGGATTAATTCAAAAAGCTAATGCTTATTTGCAATCTCATTTTCCTTTTTTTGGTAAAGTTTTAAATATAGAAAAAATTGATAATGAATTAACTAGAATAGTTGTACAAACTGATGAAGTCGAGAAAATTATTCCCCCTACTGGCATCTATGCTGGTGCTTTCCAATATCAGTTGCAAAAATTCAAATGTTTAATCATAATTTATGACAGTCAATTTGACTATTTACCACAGTTAGAGGTATTTTTTCAAAATGATTGTAAAATAAATGTAGGAGAGGATATTCAAGTTTATTTTGCTAAAGAACTGAAATTAGATGATGCCATAGGGAACATTAACGTAGCATTAGAAGAGCATCTAGAAGTAATAAATCAATTAATATATTAGTTTTATTTTATTATTGTTATGCTACCGTGATATTCTACTATTTTGCCACGACCATAGTTTAATCTAAATATATAGAAATAAGTACCCTCGGGGTGATTATCTGCATCCCAGTCACCTTGATAATTTTCACTTTCATAAATTTTCTTTCCCCAACGATTGTAAATTTTAATTTCACTATTAGGATAATATTCTAAATTAGTAATTTGAAATTGTTCATTAATACCATCACCATTAGGTGTTATGACATTTGGAATCTCAATGTGACAATCGTTAACTAATACAATAGTACTATCTGTCAGAGTATCACAACCTATTACTTTTACTCCAATGTGATAAGTACCAGGAGCTAAACCATCAAGAATATAATTAGCAGAAGTATTACCATCAGACCAGAGAAAATCATATAAATTAATCTCTGGTTGAGCGACAGATAAATTGATAGAATCGTGGCTACACATTGTAATATTAGGAGGTAAAGAAAAAATAGGCATAGGTATTATTCTGATGTTTATTGTATCTAAAACTTCACATTTATTGTATTGACTATTAATCACGGTCACCCAATAAGTGCCTGATTGGATAATGCTAATACTACTAGTAGTTTGCCCTGTAGACCATTTGTATGAATAAACAGGATCTGTTTGTGTAGCATCAAGTATATATGGTCTCTCAGTAACGCATGTATCATTACCAAGATCTACTTGTGGGAATGGTATAACTTTTACTGTTATCGAGTCTGAATCTATGCAATGATAATTATCTTTACCAGTAAGCCAATAAGTTGTTAGCTCTTCTGTAGGATGTATATTAATACTACCCATTTGGCTACCTGTACTCCAATTGAAGAATGCTGGGAAGTTTGTGCTATTAGCTATTAGCTGGCTAGTTTGACCTTCGCATACAATAGTATCTCCAGTAATACTAACCTCCATAGTGTTATGATTAAAAATTTTGATAGTATCTACGACAGTATCAGCAATACAAAGATTTAAATTTGGAATTTGGATTATTAAATTTTCTGTTGGTTCATTAATAGTGTCTGCTATGCCATAAATATCAATACATTGCGTTAAGGAATTAGGGGGAAAAATTAGTTGAGAATTAATGGGTGCACCATTAGCATCAGCATAATCAACGCCATTAATAGCGTCACCGGTTAAAATAATGTTAACTGTATCGTTATCTTGAGTTGTGAAATTTCTAGATATGCAAATAGTAGCATAAGAACCACAATTCAAACCACCTTCTATAATATTATTAGGAGGGACAAGATCAGATGAATTTTGGAATTGGTTATTTATCTCATATGAAGGTGAAATAAAACTACCAGCTTGCAAGAAAACACCACTATCATATGCATGATCACTAGCATCAGCTATAGCTAATTTTATATGATATGTTTGACAAGGTACTACATGTGCAAATGCTTTCAATGGCACTGTAAATCCATCAAATTGTATTGTTTGACCACCTGTATTATCTACATAATATTGTGAGTATGATAAGCTAGTGCAGCCTGATGCTGGGTAGCTACCGCCAGGATATCCAGGGTTTACAGTGTTAATAGCGACTGGTAACGTAGTATTAGGTATTATAGCTATATTCTTTTTATTATACATCCCTCCATTAGGATCTGGTCCTGTTAATAAGAAAGCAAATACATCATTAAAGTCAGAACATACAAATTCTGGATATTCTTCACTTGCAAAAACATAGTAAAAGCTAATAGTATCTGATAAGGGAATAAAGTCAAATTCTAGTACAGATGCATCGTTTGTGACATAGTTTATTATATTTTCTAGATCTGCGTCACCAGCAGTATTTACAGATACTTGCGCACTGCCTATATTGTTTGGACCTATAGCTACTGTAGATCCACCAGTTGTTAACAAGACACCATCTGTAAATCCAATATTTGTTGTGCCATAGAAATATGCTTTTTGAGCATTATTACCTGTAAATTGAACATTAGTTACAGTAACACCTTGACCTATTAAAATATTTTGAACTAAATCAAAAGCAGAGTATGATATATCTACATTTAGCTGGCCATTAACTGTAAATGTTATTAAAATAATAATATAAAATATTAAACTTTTTAAATTAATAAATAATTTTTTCATCTTATTAAAATTTACTTTAAGCAAAATTAAAGTAAATTTTTGAAATTAAACAATTATATAAAAAAATTATAATTTTGCAAATAAAAAATAAAATAATGATACAAATTAATATAAAAAATATTTCAACTCATCCACTTCCTGATTATGCCACTTTATATAGTTCTGGTATGGATATTTATGCTTTTTTAGACAAAGATATTGCTATCCAACCTATGCAGAGAGTTCTTGTACCTACAGGATTATTCATAGAGCTACCTCCTAGCTATGAAGCTCAAATAAGACCAAGGTCTGGCTTAGCTATTAATAATGGTATTACAGTTTTAAATACTCCTGGGACAATAGATGCAGACTATAGAGGAGAAATTAAAATAATATTAATTAATTTAAGTAACATAGAATACATAATACATGATGGAGACAGAATAGCTCAAATGGTTATACAAAAGGTAGATAGAGCTATTTGGAATGTTGTAGATAAAATCAATGATACAGATAGAGGCGATGGCGGTTTCGGACATACAGGGAAATAATAATTTTATAAAACAATATTTTTATGAGAATAGTAATACCAATGGCTGGTATGGGAAAAAGAATGAGGCCTCATACGCTCACTACTCCTAAACCATTAATACCTATAGCAGGTAAACCAATCGTAGAACGAATTGTAAATATTTTAATAGAATCTATTGATGCTAATATCGATGAAATAGCTTTTGTTATTGGTGATTTTACTGATGATGTGAAGCAACAAATTAAAGATTTGGGACAAAAACTTGGCATTAATACCACTATTTATCATCAAAATAATCCATTAGGTACTGCTCATGCAGTTTTATGTGCAGAGCCCTCGTTAAAGGATGAAGTTATCATTGCTTTTGCTGATACATTATTTTTCACTAAATTTAATTTAAAAAATATTGACGCTGATGGTATCATATGGACTTATGAGGTCAATAATCCAGCAGAATATGGAGTAGTGAAAATAGATGACAATGGCTATATTTCTGCTTTTTATGAAAAACCTACTACTTTTGTCAGTAATCAAGCTATTATAGGTTTATACTATTTCAGAAATGCAGAAATAATTAAAAAATATTTACTTAAATTATTAGAAAACGATCAAAAGGTAAATGGCGAATATCAATTGACTGATGCTCTACAATACATGATTGAAAATGATTATAAAATAAAAATCCAAAATGTAGAAGAATGGTTGGATTGTGGTAATAAAGATGCTACTCTACTCGCTCATAAAAGGATTTTAGAACGTTATCCAAGCGAAAGCATAGTCGCAGATAATGTGATATGTAAGGATGGCATTATCATACCTCCTTGTTATATAGAAGGGGATGTACTTATAGAAAATTCTATTGTAGGACCTTATGTGAGTATTGGCAATAATTCATCTATTTTACATTCTATCATTACTAATTCTATTATACAAGAACATGTAAAACTCTCAAATGTGAATATTGATAATTCTATGATAGGTAAATATGCAGATTATAATGATTCATATGATGAGCTAAATATTGGTGATTATTCCGAGATTAGTAGATAAGCTATCTAGTCGTCCTTTAAAAAGTCAATTTGAATATTTTATTTGAAAAAAAACGTAAATTCAAGTATTTAATAAATTTACTTAAATCATAAAATATTTTAAATGTTATTTATGATTACCCCTTCTTTCTACAATCTTCATTTCAACTGATTGAACATTGAAAATATCTTGTGGTAAATTATGTATCACTCCTATCTCATATTCCCCTTTTTCTTTAAACTTTATATTATTATATATTTCTTTCTCTATTATCATAACTCCTTCTTCTTTGTCTACAGATTTTTGTTTATAGTCTTCATCTATTTTGGTCTCAAATCCTGATTGTCTATATGAGCCATCAGGTGTTTTCAATGTTGTAGAAAAGATAAATTTATTATAATTATAATTTGTATCTATTTTTATTTTTATTAAGCAAGAATAAATTTTTGAAGTATCATTGATATTGAAATTAAATTTTATTATTTCATTTTTAGCCCACAAATTATTATTAAGTAATATCTCCTTTTCGTAAATTATTTCCTCTTTATTTTTACAAGCTTGGATATTTAAAGCTATGATCAAAATGATTATTATTAAATAAAATTTTTTCATATTTTTAAAAATTAATTTTGTTAGTTAAATATGCATAGGAGATAGATGTCATAGTATATATTCCATATTTAAGGGCATTATCATTAAATGTAAACATTTCTGAATGTAGTGAATTTGATGTATTTTTATCATCTGCTATGCCCAGTCTATAGTAGAAACTTGGACGTATTTGTGAAAAATATGCAAAGTCATCTGAAGTCATTCTAATAGGAATAGATTCGGTTTTAATTTCTTTTAGATTATCATTAATGAATTTAACTATTTCTTTAGTTAAGTTTTCATTATTAAATAATGTGGGATAACCTGGTATTATATTTATTTCAGCTGTTGTTTTATAAGCTTTTGCTGTATTATTTGTAATTTCATTTATTAAAATTTTTGCTTCATTTCGCCATTTCTCGTCAAAAGTTCTAAAAGTCCCTTCCAAATGCACTTCTGATGGTATTACATTAGTTCTACCATTGGCTATTACTTTACCGATTGAGAGCACTGTTGGGATAGTAGGATCATTGCATCTGCTTACGATTTGTTGTAAATTAAGGATAATAGCAGCAGATGATAATACAGGATCCACAAAGTCTTTTACGATAGCAGCGTGGCCACTTTTCCCTTTTACATTAATATAAATTTCGTCGCTAGAAGCCATAAATGCTCCCATTTTGTAACCAATTGTTCCTATTGGTAGTTCTGGAGAAACATGCATACCGATTATTATATCAACATTTGGATTTTCTAATATGTTCTCTTCTATCATTTTTTTTGCACCTCCAGGCAGTGTTTCTTCAGAAGGTTCAAAAATTAATACCACTTTGCCGTCCCATTCATTTCGTAATTCATTTAAAATATATGCTGTAGCCAATAAATTAGCCATATGAGCGTCGTGTCCGCAAGCATGCATGATGCCACTATTTTTACTTTTAAATTCTAAATTTGTTTTTTCTTCTATAGGTAATGCGTCCATATCAGCCCTGAGAGCTATTACTTTACCATTAGGAATCTTCCCTTCTATTATACCAATGACGCCGTTACCTGCTACTCCAGTTTTTGTATAAATATGCCAACTTTTTAATAATGTAGTAATATATTTAGCAGTATTTATTTCATTATCGCTCAGTTCAGGATTAGCATGTAAATAATGTCTCCATTCTATTGCCTGTTTTTCAATATTGTTTATTAAATCCCAAATCATCATAGATTTATTTATAATGCAAATATAAGAAAATTTGTATATTTTTATTTATTATAAATTTTAAATTTTCTTCAATATTTTTCTTTAATTTTGAAAAAATATATTAAAAAATGAATGGATTAAATGGTAATAATCTACCTAATAATCATAATGCTTTTGTGATTGTAGATGCTATGGCTATGGCTTTTCGTTATTTTTATGCACTCATCAGGCGTCCTATGCGTACTAGCTATGGATTAAATACAAGTGCTGTGTATGGATTTACTAACATGCTACTTGATATTTTATCTAAATATAATCCTCGATATATAGCTATAGCTTTTGACTCTGAAGAGGAAACATTGAGGAAAAAAGAATTTGATTATTACAAAGCTCAGAGACCACCGATGCCAGAGGAACTAGCTAAAAACATTCCATATATTAAAAAAATGATTAGCGTTTTAGGTATCAAATGTATAGAAATGCCAGGTTATGAAGCTGATGACATTATTGGTTTTATCTCTCAGAAAGCAGCTGAACACAATATTTATTCATATATCGTCACTAGTGACAAAGATATGGGACAACTAGTTAATGATAAGATTTTTATTTTAAAACCAGGGAAAAATAATGAACCTGATGAGATATTAGGTGTTAAAGAAATTTGTGAAAAATGGAGTATTTCTCAACCGCAACAGTTAATAGATATTTTAGCTATAATGGGAGACGCTTCAGACAATATTCCTGGTGTTCCTGGCATTGGCGAAAAAGGTGCTATCAAATTAATATCTCAATTTCATTCTGTAGAAAATTTACTAGAACATTTGGATGAAGTACCAGAAAAATATAGAGATTTAATTTCTAAAAATATAGAGCTTTTAAAAGATAGTAAAAGATTAGCTAGCATAAATCCACATATTAATATAGACTTCAATCCTAAAGATTTCGAATGGAAAATTTCTCCCAAAGAATCTATTTTTGCTCTATGTGACGAATTAGAATTCCGTAATATTAAAACTAGAATTCCAGAAATTTTTAAACAATTATCATCTATTTATCCTACTATTTCTTCTGGGCAATTATCTATTTTTGATAATTCCAATGAGACTCCGCTATATCAAAATGATAATAGATTAACTAAATACAATCCAAAAGAGCAAAACTACAAATTGCTTATTAACGAAGCAGAAATTAAAGAATTCATTGACAAACTCAGTAAGGTTGACTTTTTTGTCTTTGATTTAGAAACTACAAGTTTAGATCCTTTAGTAGCAGATTTAGTCGGTATTAGCTTTGCATTATCTCCTTATAATGCTGTATTTATTTATTGTAAGCAGCAAAATATTTGTCGTCTAACCTTAGATTTATTAAAACCAATTTTTGAAAATGAAAAAATAGCTAAAGGTGGTTTTAATTTAAAATTTGATATAAGCATATTAAAGCATTACAACATTAATGTGAATGGTGAAATACGTGATGCTATGGTAGCTCATTATATTCTAAATCCAGAAGGGAAACACAATATGGATTATCTAGCAGATATTTATTTGGAATATAAAACTATTACTTTCAGTGAATTAGTAAATGATAAAAAGGATTTCAATCTATGGAATATAGATGCTAAACAGTTATCTGTATATGCTTGCGAAGACTCTGATATTACTTTGCAGTTATGGAATATTTTTGAGCAGGAGCTGAAAGAAAAAAAACAATACGAACTTTATATAAATATAGAATCTAAACTGATACCAGTTTTATCAACTATGGAGCTAAATGGGGTAAAAATTGACTTAGATTTTCTTAAAAAATTTGAATTAGAATTACAAAATCAAATAGATAAATTAGCTAATGAAATTTATGAGATTTCGGGTGAAGTTTTTAATATAGCTAGTCCACAGCAATTAGGTAAAATTTTATTTGAGAAATTACACATATCTGATAAACCTAAATTAACAAAGACTAAGCAGTATAGTACATCAGAAGATGAATTGCTAAAATATCAAAATCAACATCAGATTATTAATAAGATTTTAGATTATCGTGAATTAACAAAATTATTAAATACATATGTAAGTGCTTTTCCTAAATTAGTACATCCTATAACTGGCAAGGTACATACTAATTTCAATCAAACTATTACATCTACAGGTAGATTAAGTTCGTCTAATCCTAATTTACAAAATATTCCAGTGCGTACTGATCTAGGTAAAGCAATGCGAAAAGCATTTATTCCCTCAAATATTGAAGGGTTTATAGTATCAGCCGATTATAATCAGATAGAGCTGCGATTGATGGCTGCACTCAGTGGAGATGAGAATATGATACAAGATTTTATCAAGGGAATGGATATTCATGCAGCCACTGCTATGCGTATTTTTAATTTAACAGAGGATACATTAACTCCAGAATTTCGTAGAAAAGCTAAAGCAATTAACTTTGGAATAATATATGGTATATCTGCCTTTGGACTTTCAGAGCAATTAGGTATATCTAGGTCAGAAGCCAAACAAATAATAGAAGACTATTTCACTAAATATCCAGGAATTAAAAAATATATGGATGAATCTATCAATTTTGCTAAAGAACATGGCTATGTGGAAACGCTATTCCATCGTAGAAGGTATTTACCAGACATTAAAGCAGCTAATGCTGTTGTTCGTGGCTATGCAGAGAGGAATGCTATCAACATGCCTATCCAAGGTACAGCTGCCGATATTATCAAAATTGCAATGATTAGAGTGCAAGAGCTAATAGATAAAAATCATTTTTTATCAAAATTAATAATTCAAGTGCATGATGAGCTAGTGCTAGATGTAGTGAAAGAAGAGTTAGATATCATTACAAATGAAGTTAAAGAAATTATGGAGAATGTAATTCATATGAATGTACCTCTAAAGGTAGATATAGGGCATGGAGAAAATTGGTTGGAAGCTCATTGAAATAATATTTCTTTTAGTAATTTTGTACTAATAAAATACATTGATTTTTTTTAATGAAAAAATTTTTTAAGGTTAAGCAATTAGATTTATATTTAATAAAATCATTCATTGGTCCTTTACTAGTTACATTTTTTATTGCAATTTTCGTTTTATTAATGCAATTTTTATGGACATATATAGATGAGTTAGCAGGGAAAGGCTTATCAACGGGTGTCATCTTGCAATTAATGTATTATGCATCAGCTACTTTTGTACCTATGGCTTTGCCATTAGCAATTTTACTTTCATCTCTGATGACTTATGGTAATTTGGGAGAAAATTACGAGCTGATAGCAGCTAAAGCATCAGGTATATCACTATGGCAACTGATGAAGCCATTGGTCATAATAGCTATTATTTTGACTGGGGTTACTTTTTATTTTTCTAACAATATTTTACCTAAAGCTAATCTGAAGATGATGTCATTATTACGTGATGTTAGGCAGCAGAAACCAACTTTAAACATTAGAGAGGGCATCTTTAATAAAGATCTTGATAATTATGTTATCAAAGTTGGTAAAAAAGATAAAGATGGTAAACACATTGAAAATATTATAATTTATGATCATTCAAATTATGGTCCTGCATTACGGATTACTACTGCTAAAAATGGTATCATGGAGACTACACCAGATCAGCGTTATCTTGTTTTTACACTCTACGATGGTATGAGCTATATTGAAATAAGGGAAAAAAGAGATGATTACTATACAATACCTTTGCAACGTATATATTTTGATAAGCAAATATTACATATTAATATATCTAATTTTGCTTTTCAACGTTCAGATCCTGGACTTTTAAAAGAGCATTATAAAATGCTTAATATTTCTCAACTAAATTATTTTATAGATTCACTAGAAACTGACTATAAAAACATACAAGAACAACAATCTACTTTGCTATCTATGACTTTCAATAATTGGTGGATTTACATTGCTAAAGATAGCACTTTTAAGCCAAATACTAATGTTACTCAGAATACTTTTGATAGTTTAATAAATTTATTAGATGATATTCATCGCAGAGAAATGTATAAGATGGCTTCAGAGCAAGTACTTAATAATGCTAATATGTTAGACAATCAGGCTGATCTCAGTAAATCATTGAAAAAATCAAAAGCCTACTATGAAATAGAGTGGCATAGAAAATTCACACTAGCTATTGCTTGCTTGCTATTATTTTTTATAGGTGCACCTCTAGGAGCTATTATTCGTAAAGGTGGACTTGGCTTCCCATTAGTAATTTCTGTACTTGTATTTGTACTATATTATATAATTACTATTATTTTTGAAAAAACTGCAAAAGATTTGATAATTTCATCCTTTATAGGAATGTGGTTACCATCTTTCTTATTATTACTCTTCGGCCTATGGCTAACTATTAAAACTATTAAAGATAGTCCATTAATGGAGGCTGATGCTTGGCTAAAAAGAATTAATAATATTAATACTTTCTTTAAAAAAATATTTAAAATCAAAAATAATGGCAATAATATTCAATAATTTTAATAAAATTTCTTCTTTATTACCTCAAAATTTTTATAATAATATCAAAAATATAATCTCAAAAATATTAAGTGATTATAGATTCAAAGAAGGGAAAATCTCCATTAACTGGCTAAATGATAATGAATTATTAGAAATAAATAAAAATTTTCTAACCCATGACTATTACACAGATGTGATTTCTTTTAGCGAGATAAAAGATGAATATTTATTTGCAGAAATATTTATAAGCTATGAAAGATTGATAGAAAATGCAGAGATATTAAAACAACCAATTAATGAAGAAGCAATGAGACTGATAATTCATGGGATATTGCATAGCTGCGGCGAAATTGATAGTGATGATATCAGCAAAGAGGATATGAGAGCAAAGGAAGATTGTTACATCACGTATTTAAAAAAATTCAACTAATTTTCATGAGCATTTAACGGATCTTTAGGACAATACAATGGGTTTGTTGAAAATAAATTTTGTTATACTTAATAGTATGTTAATCATATCTTTGACTAACTATCTCTCTATACTTGTCCCACGCCCATCTATCGTGCGATGACAAGTTCAGCAGTCTGCCAATGTCTGGATCTATCAGCTCTTTTAAGTACTTATTCATTATTACAAACCACATAAGGTAGCTTTGCAAGTACTTCGTAGCTACTCCGTGAAATCTACTCAACCACGTCTTGAAATCACTTATTTTGCTTTCTACTATCTTTACACTATATAGACCACGCTTTACTTGTTTTTTGTTGCAGATTGCGGGCGATTTCTTGTCAACCTACACGAAAGTTGATGTTGGCTATAATCCTTCATATTCCCACTAACTCGGCAATAAAATATACCACATGTTATCTGTTGTTAATAATCTAAAAATTAATAGATTTCAATTCAATCACAACGAATGAACTGTCTGGTTTGTAATATGTCAAATTAACAAAACCTAATTCTTCATTAAATAAATATTTACATTTAAACTGTCCTAATTCTTCTATATAATTTGTATTCTCACCTTCTAAAATCCAACATCTATAATTTTTATTTGCAAAATTATAGGTGGTTGTATCAACAGCGTGTAAATATCGAGTAATTATTTTACCTTCAAGTATACCATCTTTGTAATCTTTATATTTTATTACATGCAATTCTCCTCTACTTTCATAGGTTAAATATCCTGGATTACCTGATGCAGGAAAAGGTAATATTTCTGTAAAACTTAAAAATAATTCTCTTGGCGGATGAATACTTATTTGGTTATTTTCCTCATCTGCAAGTGTAATTTCTGATTCTATTACTTTACCATTTCTTTTATAATCCCAAATAATTCTTATTTGATTAAAAAAATTCTTCTTCCCACTGCTATCTACTTTTAAAATCAGTGTTAAACTGTCATTGACATTACCTAATTTGTCATAATCAACTGCTGAATATGTCCATTCTCTACCAACTTTAAGAATTTTATTGTCAGAAGGACTTTTACTGGCAGAAGGACTTTTACAGGCAGAAAATAAAAATAATGAAACTATAAAAAAAATTTGAAGATAATTAACAACCTTTTTCATATACAATTTCTATTTTTTTT
>JASEGF010000003.1:17162-24957 GCA_030017935.1 Bacteroidales bacterium
AGTAGCATTGTTATTTACGAGAAACTGATATAGCTGATCCAGGAAATCACGCTTGTGATTCTTGGGTAGAGCCAAGTATTTATCAATGTTTTCTAGTAATTCTTTCATAAATAAAATATTTTCAACAAAATTAATAAATTCTATTGAAGTAATAAAATATTTAAAGTATAACATAAAAATGTTAACTACCTTTTCCCCTCCGCTTAAATCTTCCACCCTAATTATTTATTATTGCTTGATAGATGGCTTGTTGTACTTTCGTTCTAATAGAATTTTTAGAGATTTTTGTGTTAGTTGCAGTTGGATATACTCTGTTTGATAAAAATACATATATTAAATCATATTGTGGGTCCACCCAAAACATTGTACCAGTAAATCCATAATGTCCATAGCTATATGGTGAAGCTAATTCACATGCAGGACTTTCTTGATTATTTAATGCAGGTTTATCAAAGCCTAGTCCTCTTCTATTTTTATCGAAATATACTGATGTGAATTTTTGTATTGTTTCTGGTTTCAATAATTTTACGCCTCCATATTCACCATTATCTAATAGCATTTGTAGTATTATTGCTATTGATTCTGCATTACCAAAGAGGCCAGCGTGTCCAGAAATACCTCCTAATAATGCTGCATTGCCATCATGCACATGTCCCCATATTAATTGTTTTCTAAATATGCTGTCATATTCTGTAGGTGCTATTTCTTTTTTATCATATTTATTTAATGGTACATAGCATAATCTTTTAATATTTAATGGTTTATAAAAATTTTCATTTATATATTCATCTAGTCCCATTTTAGTAATATTCTCGATAGCAAATTTCAGTAGTATAAAACCAATATCAGAATATACAACTCCTATATTGTGATTAGGTGTAATGTTTATCTTTAGGTAATTAATAATGCTATCTTTTATGGTTTTATTAACAAATATACTATCTGCTACTTGGTAATAATTCGTATTAGGAATTTTAGAGTACAATTCGGGATATTTTGTAGGATTATAAATTTCAAAAAAATTGATAAATGGTGGAAGGCCAGCAGAATGTGTCATAATACGATCTATTCTAATTTTCCCAATATTTGTATTATGTAATTCTGGAATATATTTATAAATCGGAGCTTGCAAATCTATTTTACCTTCTTCATATAATTTCATAATTGCAAGGGTAGTAGCTAATGGTTTAGTAAGTGAAGCCAAATCAAAGAGTGTGTATCTATTTATTTTTGTTGCTTGGGTATCGTATGTTTCTTTGCCAAAAGTTTTGTAATAAATAATTTGTTTGTCTTTGATAGCCAATACTACTGCACCTGGGAAAGTACTATCTAGTAAAGCTTGCTGCATTATATCATCTACAGCAGTAATATTTCCTAATGGAGGATCATTAAATTTGATAATTTTAGATGAAATATTTGTATGTAGGCCTAAGCCTTTATAGAAATTTTCATTTATTGTTATTGGTAGTTTCCCCTCGAAAGAGCTATTACCAACTAATTTTTCTGCTAACATTGAGATTGCTATTGAATCAATGTCATAGGTAGTTGTTATGGCAGAGAAGTTGTCATGATTTTTAAATTTAGCTAAAATAAATGGCTGTCCTATGATATTTAAGATTATTTTATGTTGATTAGATAATTTTTCTAACCAGTCAATTGTTAGGCTATCTCTACCATTATTGCTATTCATAGAGCCAACGAATAAATTTACTATGAGTAATTCATAATTATTTAAATTCTTTTTTAATAATGTAGTATCTTTGAGCGAATAATTATCAAAATAGAAATATCTAGACCATATTGAGTCTACATAGGGTGGTTTATTATTTACAATATTTAGCATAGCTACTTTGCCATAATCATATTTGAGAGGAATGGCATTATTATTTTTTAATAAAGTTATAGCTTTTGAGTATATAATTTGAGATAAACTGTCTATTTCATTATTGTATAAATTTACATATTTATCATTTAGATAATGTTTATAATTATTTAGTGGAAAATCGTTAATAATAAAGTATTTTGCTATTAAAATTTTTTTAACTTTATTTTCTATTTCTAATGAATCAATTTTTTTTTCTTTAACAGCTTTTTTAATAATAGAAACCACTTTGTAAGGATTCTCTGGTAAAAGGAGAACATCAATACCTGATTGGAGAGCTTTTATTATCATAGAGTCATATGGCAAATGAGCTAAAGCTTTCATATTTAGGGCATCAGAAAATACTAATCCATTAAAATGTAATGAATCTCGCAATAAATTTTTAGTAATTAAAGGATTGACAGTGGCTGGCAGACTATCATGAGTATATGCTGGATAGCTAAGGTGTCCGACCATTAAAAAAGGAACATTTTTATTAATGAAATATGTAAAAGGTAATAGATGTTTAGATTTGAAAACATCTATTGACATGTTTAGGAATGGCAAATTGTAATGTGAATCTGTAGTAGTATTACCATGACCAGGGAAATGTTTAATTACAGGTAACACTTTATATTCATTTAGTCCATCAATAAATAATTCAGCTCTTTTTATTACTTCTAAAGGGTCATCTGATATTGCTCTAGTGCCAATAACTGGATTAAGTGGTTCATCATTTATATCTAGAATAGGAGTGAAGTTAATAGGTATCGATGCTAATGAGAAATGTTTACCAATGATATTCCCGTAATGATAAAATAAACTATCATTACCTGTAGCACTTATTGTCATAAATCTTGGTAACGATTTGAAATTTGTAAATCTCATACCTAATCCCCATTCTCCATCCATTGAGAATATTATAGGTGGTTTATCACATTTATCTGTAATATCTATTAGTTTTTCATAATCTTGTGAACTCATTTTTAGTAAAATTATTCCACCAGGGCATAATGTATCTAATTGATCTTTAAATCTTTTAAATGTTTTTGTATCATTTGAATTTATTCTGATTCCTTGAAATATCAACTGTGCTATCTTTTCATCCCAGCTGAGCTTGGATAAATAATGTTTAGCATATAAATTTGCTTCTTTGTTATTCCAGTCTATCTGTGCTATTAAAAAATTATTTGTAATAATAAATATTATAAGAAAATAAAAACATTTTTTCATTTTTCACAATTTTGTAGTTTATGAGCAGAATATTGATTTGCAAATATAAAAAATATTAGTATTTTAAGAATGATTTTCTTATTAGTTTCTTATATCTCCTTCTAAATGATTAATTTTGCAAAAAATTTAAAAAATGGCATACGTTACTAAAGAGAAGTTATTTTCAAAAGAATGGTTTAAAGCATATAGTTATATCTTACTGGGAACATTTATCATGGCAGTAGGCTTTGTAATGTTTATTTCTCCATATAAATTTGCTCCAGGAGGAGTTTATGGTATATCTATTATTTTACACCATTTATTTAATTTTCCAATAGGTATTACAGGGTTAAGTATAGACATACCATTGATATTAATAGGTATGAAAATATTAGGTGCTAAATTTGGCATAAAAACCATAGTTGGTTCATTATCATTGTCTGGATGGATTTCACTATTAGAGTTTACTTGGGGTTATGAACCATTATTAAAAGATGATCCACTAGTATCTGCTATTTTTGGAGGAATAATATTAGGTATTGGATTAGGTTTAATATTCAAATCTAAAGCTACATCAGGTGGTACAGATATCATTGCTATGATATTAAATAAATATACTCGTATTCCAGTGGGACAATTGTTAATCATTGTTGATTCTATAATTGTTTTAGCAAGTTTTATAGCTTTTGAGGATTGGCGTATTCCTTTCTATTCTTGGATAATAATTTATCTCACAGGCAGAGTAATTGATATGATCATTGAAGGTGTAAGTTACGAAAAAGCTTGTTTAATTATATCTGATAAAACTGAAGAAATAAAAAATAAAATTCTTTTAGATTTAGACAGGAGTGGCAATTTAATTCCTATTAAAGGTTTATACTCTGGTAGTGATAAGCAAATGATAATGACTGTTGTTAATCGTAGAGAGGTAGAAATGCTGAAAAGTTATATTAGACAAATAGATCCACAAGCTTTCATGACTGTAGTAGATGCTAGTGAGGTTATTGGTCAAGGTTTTAAAAGCATAGATGATGCTGTGATCACAAATTAAATATTATTTTCTTTTAAAATATTTCGTGAAAGTAATATTGGTAGCTATATTTTTTAAGAATGTAAATTGATTTTTAAAATAAATTTTTATATAATTTACTTTTCTTTGTCAGCTACACAAAGAAAAGTAACAAAAGAAAAGTCTCCGTAGGGTAAATGATTTGATAAAACTACTATTTATACATCCTTAATAAATCAATTCTAATATTTTATGTAAAAAAATAAAGAAGAATTGATAATGTAGTTTATACATTTTTCTTATACTTATCAACTAATAAACTCCCTAAATCTAAAACCTATTACCTAAATAAGCTCATCAACTTAATAAAAATCGCTATATATATTGGAAAAATTTTTTATTTCAAATAAATATGTAATTTTGTATATTAAACTATAAAAATTAAATTATAATGATAAAAATTAAATTTTTAGTATTAATCATAAGCTCAATGCTGTTTATAAATGTGCAAATATATGCACAAAACGTGGGTATCAGTGTAGATGGCAGCAATCCCGATAGCTCTGCCATACTAGATATCAAATCCGCTAGTGGTGGATTATTAATACCACGTATGACAACTGCCCAACGCGATGCTATCTCTAATCCTGCGCAGTCACTACTTATTTTTAATACAACGACTATATGTTTTGAGACATATATTGATGGGCAATGGCAATCTATATGGTGTGATTCCTGTGCAAGCTTGAATGTTACTGTCTCTGCATCACCATCTACCATTTGTTCTGGCTCATCCTCTACATTATCAGCATCTGGTGCAGATAGTTACGAATGGAGTACAGGAGCTACTACTAATAGCATCATAGTTACTCCTTCTGCGAGTACAACATATACGGTAACAGGTACAACTTCTGGATGTTCAACTACTGCTACAGTAAATGTTATAGTAAACACATCACCTTCGGTTACTGTCTCTGCATCACCATCTACCATTTGTTCTGGCTCATCCTCTACACTTACAGCAACTGGTGCAGATAGTTACGAATGGAGTACAGGAGCTACTACTAATAGCATCACAGTAACTCCTTCTGTTAGTACAACATATACAGTCACAGGTACAACTTCTGGATGTTCAGCTACTACTACAGCCAATGTTACAGTAAACACATCACCTTCAGTTACTGTCTCTGCATCACCATCTCCCATTTGTTCTGGCTCACCCTCTACACTTACAGCAGCTGGTGCAACTAGTTACCAATGGAGTACAGGAGCTACTACTAATAGCATTACAGTTACTCCTTCTGCTAGTACAACATATACGGTCACAGGTACAGCTTCTGGATGCTCAGCTACTGCTACAGTAAATGTTACAGTAGAATCGTGCTGTAATCCTGTCACACCATGCCCTACAGCAGGACCTGTTACTTATAATGGATTTACTTATAATACTGTGCAAATAGGCACACAATGCTGGATGATAGAAAACATTAGAACAACTAAATATAGAGATGGTACAGATATAACTGATGGAACCTCCACTTCAATATGGTCAAACTCTACTACTTCAGGCAAATGGTGCCCTAATCAAGGTACAGGTAGTGCTGATGGTTTATTTTATGATTTTTATGCTGCCTCATCAACTAAAAATATTTGTCCTAGTGGCTGGCATGTTCCTACACAATATGAATTTGAAACACTACAAAGTAGCGCTGGGGGTAGTGCTAATGGTAATAAACTTAAAGATGATGTAACGTGGAATGGAACAAATGAATGTGGATGGAAAGGCAAATATGGCGGCTATAGAGCTGGAAGTGGACAATATTATGATTATCAAACATCTGGAACATTTTGTTATGGTAAATGGTGGACTAAAACGACTACTGGTAGCTATGCTGTAGATTTTAGATTATATGATAATGGCGGGATACAAGTAAATACTTATGGTTCAGAAAAAAAGAATGGTGTATATATAAGATGTATCAAGGATTAATAAGTTTTAATAATTTATTTAAATTATAATGAATCAACTAAATTGTATAAGAACATTATTTTTAGTTTTATTTTTTTATATTAATTAGTCGTCCCTTAAAATACGATAAGTATTTGTTTATTAATAACTTATTGATATTTTTTACTCAAAATGGTACAAATTTTTTAAAAAAGTACCAAGGACAAGGAATCAAAATTAAAGGAGGTTGTTTTTTTCATTTAGTGATACATAAGATCAAAAACATCCGCTGTATATTTTAGCCAATAAGATAGATTGGGGAGTATTTAATAAGGCTTTTGCACCCTTATACAGTGCTAGAATGGGACGTCCTGCGAAGCCCACTCGTTTAATGTTAGGCTTGTTAATGTTAAAACATATTCGCAATTTGTCTGATAAAATGGTAGTGGAACAATGTAGAGAAAAATTTACACCTAATAGCCAATATCAGTAGGAATTAGCATTATTTTTTCAAATTTTATCGAGGCCAAAAGTCAGTTAAAAGAAAATTTTTTCAGTCAAATTTTGTAAAGGCTATTTTTATCTTTTTTCAAAAGAATTACTACTAATTCCTCATTATTTTTTTCAAATAAAATATTTAAATTTGCATTTTAAGGGACAACTACTTTATTATTGCCTACTCAATATTTTCGAGTTTAGTATCATTGCTTATTTCCTGATATTTAGCATCTCCAAAAGCTAAAATAGGATAAAAGATAAATGGTAAAAATAATAAACCAATTGTAAAGCCAGCACCTTTACCAAAAGATAAAGATAATTGATGTGTTATTAGTATACTAATAACGATATTTACTACAGGTATCATCATTAGAAAAAGCCACCACCAAGGTTTCTTGACAATTTCTAAATACACTATTAAATTATAAATGGGAATTATAGCTGCCCATCCTGGCTTATTTGCTTTTTGAAATACTATCCATAATGAAATAATTAACAAAGCTGCTACTATTAATTGTACAAATAAACTTGTACCAGTAAATAAGCCGTAAAAAAAATTGTATTCATCCATAATTTTATTTTTTATGTTTTAGCAAAAGTAAATAAATTTTAAAAAATAAAAATATTTTTTAAAATATTATATTACTAATCGACATATTAATAAAAACTTAGCTTTATTACTTTTTATATGAACAATCGAATTTGGGTAAATAAAATACCAAGAGGATTTTTATAACTTAAGTTTTAAATTGAGAAAATAATCCATTATCTGAAATACATTTCCTGTTAATTACTTTTATAAATAGATGTTTGGGGAAGAGGAAGGGGAATGGTTGGAATTAATATATTGTTAGACTTAATTATTGTTATTTATATTTCTGTTTCATTAACTTCCAATACTTATCCCACGCCCATCTGTCGTGCGATGACAAGTTCAGTAATCTTCCAATGTCTGGATCTATCAAATCTTTCAGGTATTTATTCATCACTACGAACCACATCAAATAGCTCTGTAAGTACTTCGTAGCCACTCCGTGGAATCTACTCAACCATTTTTTAAAATTGTCTATCTTGCTCTCTATTATTTCTACACTGTATAGACCTCGTTTTATCTGCTTTTTATTTACTATTACCTTTTTACTATTAATGTCTTTCACCGCCTTCTTGAACTCTTTTTTGGGCTTCACACATAGTAGATTACTCTCTGATATCCTATTCTTTAGCTCTTCTTTCAATTGCTCACTCTTAACCTTTTTCTCCCCAATAT
>JASEGF010000040.1 GCA_030017935.1 Bacteroidales bacterium
AATAATTTTAATTTCTTCTTAGGCCAAACTTGGCCAATTTAGCGGTTATTTTTTTTCTTGTCCTTATAAATCCATTTTACTATCAGCTCTGTCAATAAACTCGCAATAATTATTGTAAAAATAAGATTTAGAATTTCTTTTAAGTCCATTTAAATTAATGTTATTTTTTAAATAAACTAGAAGGTCTTATTTACGCAACAAATATACAATTTTATTTTTAAATATGCAAATATTTTGTTTAAAAAATTGATATTTTAACATAAACCATTGTTCAGCTTTGCTTACTACAGGTTTTTCAATAGCATTAAAAGGTGTTTTCACATTAAACTCACAGCTAAAACCATTAATAATGTGGCGAAACTTTACAAAATATAATAAAATTCTAATTTTTAATAAGTTTTATTGGGTTATTCGCTCCAATAGACAACAAATATGTACCTGCAGCTAATGAATCTAATTGATCTAATACGATATAATTATTCCCAGGATACAATTTGTAAACATTACTGAATATTTGCTTGCCATCAATAGAATATAAAGCTAGATTAATGATGTCTTTTTTATTAGATTTATAAATAATATTTAATGAAGAGGTGAAAGGATTAGGATAAATGAATGGAGAATTTTCTAACCATATGGGTGTAGATATTGATGTATCATTTGCGAAAATATCAGCAACAGCAAAATTTGGAATACCATAACCATAATTATTATCGGGTGTCAGATATTTATTTCCACTTTTTACTATAGCTTGTATTATATTTATAGGATCTACATTAGGATGTTTTTGCAATAGACAAGCAGTAGCACCAGCTATAATAGGAGAGCTAAAAGAGGTACCATTGCCAATGATAATGCTACTATCTTGTGTTACAGTATATACTTGAGCTCCTTGTGCACAAACAGTAGGTTTTATACGTCCATCAGATGTAGGGCCTCTCGAAGAGAATGATGCTATGACTCCTAAAGAATCTACACCACCTACGGTGATAATACTATCTGCATCTGCTGGAACTCCTATAAAATGCCAAGCCAAATTACCGCTATTGCCAGCACTGTTGCAAACTATAATTCCTTTTCTAGCTGCCATAGTAGCTCCTTTACTTGCCCTTGCAGTTTTACCATCTAAATCCATATAAGTGTGATTTTGTGATGATAAGTTAAAAGTTGTATATCCAAGGGATGAATTTATAATATCTGCTCCTACACTATCAGCAAACTCTGCTCCTACTATCCAATTTTCTTCTTCGATGATGTATTCTGTCGCAGGGTCTTCAGTTCTAATAAGCCAATAAGATGCTCTAGGTGCTGTACCCACTAAAATATTTGGAATATTACTTGCCATTAAAGCTAATACAGATGTGCCATGTGTACTTTTATTATATACATTATTATCAGGATATACAAAATCTCTTGTTCCTAATAATCTATTTTGTAATCTCAAACTATCAAAAAATGGTACATTATCCACACCAGAAAAACCAGCATCCATTACTGCTATCACTATTCCATCTCCTCTATATCCAAATTGATGCAATATATGTATCCCAATCATTTGATTTTGATTAGTTGAGAAGCCATAGATAGTATTGGGGATTTTTATTCTCTTATTTTTAATATTTTCATAATCGATATATTGTGTAGATGTTTTTTTATCATTTTTTGCATCCTTACTAACAATTGGTTTAACAAGTTGTACATTCTGTACGCAAGATAATTGTGTAATAGTATTAACTAGATTGCTATCATTTATTTTGATGACGGCAGAATTAAACCATTTAGATGAATGGACTATTTCGCAACCAAGGTTTCTCAAACTATCCAAATACCAGCTATTCACTGGTAAGTCTGTGCTATCAATTGGGATATTAAATTTAATTCGTCTATCTATAGCTCTTGTAGAGAGATATTCCTCTGGATGGTCTAATGAAAAATTAGTATTATACTTATTAGTGAAATCTACTCGATAATAAATCTGTGCATATATTGTGCTAGCTAAAAAGATAATAAAAATTAATAAAAACAATTTATTCTTTACCATAATCAATTAACCTCCATTCATATTTGACACCATTTTTAATTTCGCCCGACATATTATCTTTATTTTCCAAATTTATATAAACTTTTTTTATTAAACCTACATGTTTAGCATAAATCTCATATTTGTAGTGATTATACTTTAGGTTTACAAAACTATCTTGCAGCACTTTCACTGTAGAATCAAAGGAGAAATTTGAAATATTAAATGGTATATGAGTATTTGTATATTTATATTCTTGATAATCTAGATTGTTTAAAGCATTACCATTCCATTTTGCATTATTTTTAATGGGGAATATCAATTTTATATATCTAATATTTTCTTCTACTCTTTCAATGTTTTTATCAGTTTTCACGCTATACCATACATTTTTTAGTATCCAAGGCAGTGTATCATTATATTTATACCAACGTTCTATGCGATAAGCTTGTCGTCCTTCATTGTCTATAAATGAAGATTCCATAAATTCTTTAATCCAAAAATAATTAGTATCAGAGGTACCTGAGAAATCATCGAAATAAATAGAATCTACCTCATAAGTAAGGTAATATCCTGGCTCAGCTACATAGTATGAATAACCAATATCCAAATTTTCAGTTTCTTTTTGGCAACTAAAAAAACAAAAAATAAGAAATAAAATAATTAAATACTTTTTCATCTAATTGTACCATTAAAAAAATCATTTTCTGATGGCTCTTTTATAATACCTTTTCTGTATAGATCAATATTTTTAATAATGTCATCTTCTAATTTCATTGGATCTTTGTCTGGTTGATAAACTTTTCTCTCAATGAGAGAGCCATAATTATACATTTCAGTTAATATCACAATTCCGTTTTCATCGTACATTATCCAAAGGCTATCTCGCAGACCATCACGATATTTACCTATTTCATAAACTTTTCCATTAGAATGAAAATATTTTGTGAGGCCTTGTATAGTGTCATTTTTATAATTAGCTATTATCCTGGGACTTTTAGTAGGGTAAAATAGTCTATATTCTCCATTTTTTTTGCCATTTACATAATTAGCTATCTGCAGTGTATCTCCATTAGGAAAAAAATCGTAGCTTATTCCATTTAATTCTCCATTTTTATAATTTTCTATAGCTATGATATGATCATATCCATCATAGTAAATCCATTTGCCTTCCTTTTTTTTATCATAATACATGCCCTCGGCATATTTTTTACCATTTTTATAATAATGAATAGCATAAGCTTTTTTGCCATTATCACTAAAACTAAGTTTAGTTTTAATAATTTTATCGGGATAGAAATATGTGAATTCACCTATTGGAGTGCCATGATTGAAATAACCTTTGTAAAAGAGTTTACCATCTTTATATTTCTCCCAATATCCATGCGGTAATCCATTTTTATCTTTTTGATTGATAGTATCATTTTGAGCGAATAATGAGATAGTTAAAAAAATATAAATTAAAATAAAAAAAATATATTTCATAATTGTAAATTTTGGTAATATTGTCTGATTTCTATAGCAAAATCGTACAGTGACTGAAATACTAAATCTATATCTACCAGTGTGAGTTCTACTTCTTCTAGATCTCCAATAAAAATTTTTTTAATTCCTAAATTTTGAGCAAAATCCATATCTATTTTGCTATCACCTACCATCATACTATGAGAGAAATCTATCATCGGAAAATCTTCTTTTGCCTTTAAAGCCATGCCAGGATTAGGTTTTCTACAATTAGAATTCGAGTTAGATAAATCTGGACAATAATAGATAGCATCTATTCGTCCACCAGCTTTCATGATTTCCTCTAACATATATTTATGTATATCGCTTAAATCATCTTTTGTCATTATTCCTTTGCCAATGCCTTGTTGATTTGTTACAATAATGATTTTGTTAAAATATTTAGCTAGTATAGATAAGGCTTCTTTGGCATCTGGTAAAAATTCAAATTCATCGATTATTTTTATATAATCTCCTATTTTACGTTTATTTATCACACCATCTCTATCGAGAAATAGAGTCCAATTCTGATGAATTTTCCAACTTTTGAGGATATTTTGATTATATAAAGACATTATTTTCCCCTTATTTATAATATAGCTAAAATATACTTAAAATACAAAAATAAATAAATTATTTTATTAATAAATTAATCTTCAAAGATAATAATTATATTAAATATTTAATTATTTTTTATTATCAAATTTATATGAAAAGCCAATTCCAAAGATTTCTTTGAATTGCAAACGAGGTCCTTTTTTATCTATAATGCCATCATTATTAGAATCTACTTCAATAATGACGTCATCATCATAAATTATTTGTGCATAAAAATTAGCAGTAATAAATTTAGTAATTTTCATAGATAATAATACTTCTCCGTCTACATCTACATTTTGAGGTTTATGTAAATAATTCGAAAAGAGATCAAGTTTAGTTTTAAGGGTTATATTATCAGTTATATCTTTATTCAATGCTATTCTAATGTAGCCACCCATTTCTGCTCTTGTATTTTTACCTTTAGTAATAATATTCCCGAAACTATCATAAATAGCTGGTTCTACGCCAAAAGATCCAGCATTTGCCAATGTTTTATTAGTTACGAAAGTAAATTTACCTGCTATAGGCGATACGAAAGCTGTTATAAAATCTACTGGTTTATAATCTATACCTGCAGCAATGTATAAATATGCTGGAGACATTAAATCTGAAATTAATACTGAATCATTAGGATAATTGTATCCTGGTGTCATTTGAGTTTTGAAAGTTAGAAGGGAAGACATATATAAATTTTTTGAAATTTTTCTACCATATTTAGAAAATAATTCAATCCTATCATCGGTTTTTCTTAGATTTTCTTTCCCCTCAATGAACATACCATAACCAATGTCAAGTGAATTATCCCAAGAATTTTTATTTTTTAAATAATTAGCACTAAAGCTAATCAATCCATTAGCAGAAATATTATTCTGCCCTCCTGCAGCCCAATTGATTAAACTTGATTGAGAGAAATTAATTGAGGTTAATCCATTTATTTTCCAACCTGATAGGCTATCTTTATTTTTTTTTCTTAACTCTTTTTCGTAGTCTGTTATTTGTCCATTAATAAAATCAAGAACAAATATTGACAGTGCAATAAACAATATAAATTTTTTCATAATGCCGTATTTATTTATGTAAAAATATATAAAAAATCAAAAACGAGAAATTTTGTAATTTTGTAAAAAATTTAATAAATTAAATAATTTACAAAACTATGATAGATAAACTAAAAGAACTGTATAACAAGTTTAAAGAGATAGAGCTTAAACTCCAATCGTCTGAAGTGCTAAATGATATGCAGCAATACATTAAACTTAGTAAAGATTACAAAGATTTAGAACCTATAGCAAAAGCATATATTGAGTATGACAGCATTCTAAAAGGGATAGATGAAGCTAAAGATTTAATAAATAGTAATGATATTGAACTGAAAACAATTGCAAAGGAAGAATTATCCGATCTCGAAGAGAAAAAATCTAAGATAGAAGAAGAAATAAAAATAATGCTACTGCCTAATGATCCACAAGATACAAAAAATGCAATTGTAGAGATTAGAGGTGGCACAGGTGGTGATGAAGCAAGCATTTTCGCTGGCGATCTTTTTAGAATGTATAGCAGATATGCTGAGCAAAAAGGATGGAAATTGGAAATAGTCAATTATACTGAGGGGACCTTAGGTGGATTTAAAGAGATAATTTTCAACGTCATAGGATCTAATGCATATGGGACATTGAAATTTGAATCTGGAGTACATAGAGTACAACGAATACCACTAACTGAATCACAAGGCAGAGTACATACCTCGGCAGCTTCGGTTGTTGTATTTCCAGAAGCAGATGAATTTGATGTAAAAATAGATGAAAAAGATATTAAAAAAGAAATATTTTGCGCATCTGGGCATGGCGGTCAATCTGTCAATACAACTTATTCTGCTGTTAGGCTCACACATATCCCTTCAGGCATTAGTGTTTCATGTCAAGATGAACGTAGCCAAACTCAAAATTTAGAAAAAGCTTATATCTTACTTCGGTCTCGTATTTTTCAGCTAGAATATCAAAAATATTTAGATAACATTTCACATCAGCGAAAAACAATGGTTTCTACAGGAGATCGCTCTGCTAAAATACGTACTTACAATTACCCACAAAATCGTGTTACAGATCATCGCATAGGACTCACACTATACAATCTAACAGAAATAATGGAAGGCAACCTCGATGAGATAATAGATGCATTACGTATAGCAGAAAATGCAGAAAAATTAAAAGCAGAAACAGAATAAAATATCATTATGACAAAGTATGAATTACAAAAACTTATCTTTTCTAAGCAATCTGTTCTTTGTGTAGGATTAGATACAGATCTTCATAAATTACCTGAAACACTTGTAAGTAGCTATAGCACAAAAGCTATAGAAATTTTTAATAAAAAAGTAATAGATGCTACACTGCAATATACTATCGCATATAAAATCAATTTAGCTTTTTATGAAATATACGGAGCAGCTGGTTATGAGATGCTAGCTAACACTCTGGAATATATACAATCTCTAAATGAACCAGTATTTTTAATAGCTGACGGTAAAAGAAATGATATAGGTAACACTGCCGAAAAATATGCAAAAGCATATTTTTCAAAACCTTTAAACTTTGATGCTATCACTATTAATCCTTTGATGGGAAGGGATACATTAGATCCTTTTCTGAAATTTGATGATAAATGGATAATACCATTAGGGCTCACGTCTAACCCTGGAGCACAAGATTTTTTATTAGCAAAAACTAATAGTGATGAATATTTTTTTGAGAAAATAATGAAAACTCTAGCTAATGATATATCTAGTGAAAAAATGATGTTTGTTGTCGGTGCTACACAACAATCACTTTTACAATATATTAGACAATTATTTCCAGATTACTTTTTTCTAATACCAGGAATAGGAGCACAAGGAGGAAATTTACAAGAAACATTAAAAAATACTTTAACTCCAGAAGGCAATATCTTAATAAATGTATCACGAGATATAATATATACAGACAATACAAAGGCTTTTCAACAAAAAATTGAATTAAAAGCTAAAGAGTACCAAGCAACTATGAAGAGATACATTATTTAAATAAAAATTAGAATATATCTTTAAAATTTGTATAGAATATCATACTATCATTGCAAAGCCAATTGCTACAAATGGTAATAAAAAGCTAAGTATAAAAACTAAAGATAAAAATTTAGCAAATAATTTTTGTTGAACATTTTTGAGTGGTACCAATAGAACAATTGCTGAAGCTACTAATGAGAGCCATAAAATAGGGTGAGTGACATATCTATTTGTAGTAACATTGTAAACTCTTCGTTGTGGGTTAATAGAATAGCTAAAAATAACACCAAGGATCCTTGTTTTTTTTAAAAAGATTGTTCCGTTTTGCTCTAATAGATATATGTCATTTAGTGATAGTCTCTCAGCTAATATTTGACTTTTACAAGCTTTGATAACAAAATCTTCTTCATAATTTTGTGGTTCTATTATATAAGCATTATTGCATTCATGCCATTGTTTAGGTAGATAATAATCAAAAAGGAATAGAATGCTTAAAATTAAAAATATTACATTTATCCAAGATGGGTAAAGAATTTTATTGATAGGTATATTGTTTAGTTCTTCTTCTTTTTTTCTAAATTCTTCATATCTCATTTGGGCATATTGATATGCTTGTTTTTTATATTCATCGTTAGTATTTTGATGTACATATTGTGAACCTTTATTATTTATTAAAAATAAATATGCTTCAGTAATTTGTATAAATTTATCAGCAGAGCTCTCGCTAGTATTACTATCAGGATGATAAATTTTTGCTAATTCTTTATATCTTTTTTTAACCTCATTTTCAGTAGCATTATTATTTAATGATAGTAAATTTAGAGCTTGCTGTCTATTCATAAAAATCTAAGTGGATTATATATATTCACTTCCTTTTTCTATTAAAATATCTTGTACAATATTTCTTAGAGATTGTTCATCATTTTTATTTAATATTAAAAGCATATCATCATTTTCAACAACAATAAAATCATTTAAGCCTTCTATGACAACAAGTTTTTTATTTGTAGGCATTTGAATTAAGCAATTTTCTGAATTATAAATCATAACATTTTTGCCAATTATACTATTATTATTTTCATCTTTTGGTCTTTTTTCGTGGAGAGAAGCCCATGTTCCCAAATCATTCCAAGGGAATTCAGAAATTATAGTATATACGTTATTTGCTTTTTCCATTATAGCATAATCAACAGATATTTTTTTAATATTTGAATAAATTTTTTCTATTTTTTGTCGTTCCTTTTCTGTATAATACCAAGATAGATCACTCATGAAGGCATTATAAATTTCTTGTTCATATTCTTTAAATGCGTCAATAATAGTTTTAGCTCTCCACACAAATATGCCAGCATTCCAGAGAAAATCACCACTTCTAATAAATGTTCGTGCTAATTCTATAGCTGGTTTTTCAGTAAAAGTTTTTACTTTGCAAATTTTTTGGCCTTTTTTTGGAATAAATTGAATGTATCCGAACCCAGTATCAGGGCGAGTTGGTTTAATTCCTAAAGTCATCAATACATCATTATTTTTTACATATTCTATGGCTTGATTGATAGTATCTACAAATGACTCTTCATCTTCAATTAAATGATCTGATGGTGCAAATATCAAAATTGCATCAGGATTACTTTTATAAATCTTAGCTGAAGCATATGCAACAGCAGGTGCTGTATTTCGTCTATCAGGTTCTATTATTATTTGCTCATCTGTTATCTCAGGTATTTGCTCCTTTAATATATCGACATGAATTCTAGAAAGGACAAAACGTATATTTTCTTTTTTAACAACTTTGCAATATCTTTTGTATGTACTTTGTATTAGCGTCTGCCCTGTAAATAAAATATCTAAAAATTGTTTAGGTTTATTCTCTCTACTCATAGGCCAAAAACGTACACCAGTACCTCCAGACATTATAACGCAGTATACATTCTCATTCATAATATTTTTTTACAAATTTACTTATTTTTGCTATCAATAAAAAATTTTATTGTTTATAGTTATAAATATATATATTTAATTTTTAATTCTAATGTTAATTATTATACATTTAAATAAATAAAAAATGATTTATTAAAAATTAATGGCTCGATTTTTGAAACAAATAACAAAAAAGTATATATGAGAAAATTGTATTTTTTAATTTTACTGTCATTAGTGTCCATAATTTCTCTAAACTCTCAAATAATTTATTCGACTGATTACAAATATGACGCAGATATAGTAGTGTATGTAACTGATTATAAGTATGATGCTGATTTAATAGTTTATAAATGCGATTATAAGTATGATGCTGAGGGCAATAAGGGGTTATGGTATTTCACAGAATACAAATATGATGCTGATAAGGTAATATATTTTACTGATTATAAATATGATGCGGACATAGTTATATATTTTACTGATTATAAATACGATGCTAAATGGGTAGATGCTGCCAAGAAGCACTTATTATATTAAAATTTTAAAATCATAGGAGTTTCTCTTATTTCAACTTCCTGTATTTTAATATTAGTCTGTTTCCCCTCATTTAATTGCTTTTCATCGCCCCAATAATTTCTTTAATATTTTTAATATTTTTTTGTAATAAGTATTGTTCTATTCCATGTAATATGTCTTGACTTATTGAAGGATTTATGAAATTAGCTGTACCTATTTGAACTGCTGAAGCTCCAGCTAATAAATATTCTATAGCGTCCTGCCAAGATATAATGCCACCACTAGCTATTATAGGTATATTTACAACTTGTGCACATTGATAGACCATTCTCAATGTTATAGGTTTAATAGCAGGTCCTGACAAGCCGCCGGTAATAGTAGCTAATTTGGTTTTCATTGTATTAATATCTATTGCCATTCCCAAGTATGTGTTTGCTACAGTGATAGCATCTGCATGCTCATCCTGGCACAGAAGGGCAAAATCCTCTATCTTAGTTACGTTGGGTGAAAGTTTCACAATTAAGGTTTTATTATATGTTTTTCTCACTTTTTGTAGTAGCTCTTTTAATAGATCATAATTAGTACCGAACTGCATACCACCATGTTTTACATTTGGGCATGACACATTTAGTTCTACTGCATCTACTCGATCTATATTATTTAATAACGAAACTGTTTCTACATAATCTTCAACTGCATTGCCTGCCACATTTACTATAATATTTGTTTGATATTTGGCAATAGCTGGTAAAATCTCATTTATAAAATAATGAACACCTTTATTTTGTAATCCAACAGCATTTAGCATTCCTGCGCTAGTCTCAGCCATTCTAGGATAATTATTGCCTTCACGTGGTTCTAGTGTTGTTCCTTTAGTAATTATGGCACCCAATATTGATGGGTCAAAAAAATCTTCAAATTCTTGTCCGTAGCCAAATGTACCACTGGCTGTTAATATTGGATTTTTTAATTTTAATTTACCTATTTCAACTGTTATATTCATTTAATAATTCAGGTTATTAATAAGATTAGAATCAAACACAGGTCCATCTATGCAGGCTCTGAGATTGCCATTCTTTGTAGAGATCGCACAGCATAAACATGCTCCTATACCGCAGCCCATTAGTGTTTCTAGGGATACTTCGCAATATAAATTATTATGCTTACAAATTTCTATAACTTTATTTATCATTATTGTGGGACCACACGAATAAACATAGTCAAATTTTTCTAATTTTTTTTCAAAAATATCTGTTATTACTCCTTTATCTCCAAAAGAGCCATCATCAGTAGATACTATTACCTCACCATATTTTTTGAAATCATCTATGAGCATTACTTGTTCATAATTTCTAAAGCCTAGAAATATATGTTGTAGATTATTATTGGCAGCTAATTGATCGCTCAAGAATAATAATGGTGCTATGCCACAGCCTCCACCTATCAAAGCGACTTTTTTATTTGTAGGAATTGTAAAACCTTTACCTAATGGCAGTATGGTGTCTATTTTATCGCCTTTTTGCAATGTTTTTAGATATTGTGTGCCTTCTCCTTTTATTTGGATTAAAAATTGAATTTCCTTATCTGAGACAAAGTGAATAGAAAGTGGTATACGTAAAAAAGATTGTAAAGTAGGTGGCACATAAAATTCTGCGAATTGTCCTGGCTGAATGTGGGGGCAGTCGGCTGGTAATTCTATATGTAAACGAAAATGTGAACTATTTATTTCCTCGTTATCAAGTATTATGAGCTGAGTATGAATTTTTTTATTATTCATTTATTTCTTTATCAGCATTTTCTGAATCGTTTTCTTTATTTTCTTCAGTTATATTGTCTGCTTCATCTGTTTGATTTTCATCTTTTTGATCTTCAGATTCTTCTTTTAAGTCTTCTAGAGTGATAATGTCATGTTCTATTAATAAATTATACCATTGAATAATTTTTTTAATATCTTTATTAGTTACTGCTTCGCGATCCCAGTTAGGGAGCATTTTATCCATAAATTCGGACAGCAGCTCTTCGTTGTTAGTGTCTATATCGACTTTTTGTCCATTATATTCTTTTAAAATATTTTTAAATACTTCCTCTACATGTACTTGATCATCTACTGTAACAACAACAATATCAGACAAAGGACTTATCTTATTATTCAGAAAAACTGGAGAACGTTTACCATCTATTAAGCTTTCTACTATAAAAGCAGATTTATTATTACCAACTATCTTATATAAGCCTGGTTTACCTGAAATGTACATTATTTTACTAAGATCCATATTTTTTTATTTTTTATTAAATAGTAGCACTATACGCATTAATATCAGGGGATATTTTTTTAATTAATCCTTGCAAAACATTGCCAGGACCTACTTCTATAAATTCTTTAGCTCCATCATTGATCATATTTTTAATAGTTTGAGTCCATCTGACAGGAGAGGTAAGTTGATCAATAAGGTTTTGTTTTATCTGCATAGGATCTGTCGATGGGAGAGCCGATACATTCTGATAAATAGGGCAGATAGGAGGTTGGAAAGGTGTCTTGTCAATAGCAGTTTCTAATTCTAATCTAGCTGGCTCCATCAATGGACTATGAAAAGCACCGCCTACTTTGAGTGGCAATACACGTTTAGCACCTGCTGCTTTTAGTTTTTCCATAGCTAATTCTATACCTTTCATGGACCCAGAAATGACTATCTGGCCAATAGTATTATAATTGGCAGGTACCACGATTTCTTCAGTTATGGTAGATAAAACTTCTTCTACTGCTGTCTCATCTAATCCTATAACTGCTGCCATGGTGCTTGGATGTATTTCGCAAGCTTTTTGCATAGCCATAGCTCTTGCAAAAACCAATTTTAGTCCATCGTCGTATGTCATTGCTTTAGCTGCTACTAAAGCTGAAAATTCACCTAATGAATGACCTGCAACCATATCTGGCTTAAAGTTATCAGATAAAATATTAGCTAAAGTAACACTATGTATAAATATTGCTGGTTGAGTAACTTTTGTTTGCATTAGATCCTGCTCTGTACCTTCAAAC
>JASEGF010000041.1:0-8899 GCA_030017935.1 Bacteroidales bacterium
TTATATTATTCTAATAAAGTAGATTCTACATACACAGATTCATCAACTACATTAAATAGTCAAATTAATATTGATGATTTCAAAGAACTTTTCAAAACACCTACTCGACAAGACACACTGGCAGAAATGCTACCAGATACAGGAGGTTCTAAAACTTTTTTTATCTATTTCGAGCCTAATTCATACCAGATTTATGATTCTACTTTTCGATATTTATCATACATAATACAAGTTTTATATGAGCATCCTAGTTTAAAAATTGTATTGAAAGGATATCAAGATAGTAATGAAGGAAATGCAGATTTATCATTAGCTCAGCAAAGAGCGTTAAACATCTTTCATCAGTTAAATGGTAATGGTATAGCACAAACAAGGTTTACTATACAAGTACCCAATAGCAGTTGTAAATCTGATTTTAGCTTTTTACCACATTGCAGGTTAGTTACTATTACTATTATTAATTAATAAATAATCTATTTATTTTTATTTAAAAAAAGTTTTTATCTTTGTAAAAAATACAAAAAATAAATTCTTTATGAAAGTAGAAAAAAACAAATTAGTAAGCATAGCTTATACAATATCAGAAGATGAACCTAATGGAGAAATCTTGGTAGAAATAACAGAAAACGAGCCAGAAGAAATTTTATATGATGATGATATGGAAAATTTAGTTTTCTATTCTCGTCTAAAAGGATTATCTGCAGGAGAAAGTTTTAGTTTCGTGTTAGAACCAGAAGATGCTTTTGGTGAATATGATGAAGATGAAATAGTAGAGTCTGATTTAAATGAATTCGCTGATATGACAAATGTAAAGGCTAAAGATCTAACAGAAGATATGTATTTTACATATAATAATGATGAGGGTGAAACAGATTATTTTAGAGTTAAAAGTATAAATCATATAGAAAATAAAATAAAATTAGACTTCAATCATCCTTATGCAGGCAAAAAAATTAAGATAGAAGGTAAAATCATTGATGTTAAAGAACCAGAAGAAAAATAGTTAAATATTTTTATTTTATATATAAAAAAAATTTATTAAATTTGTAAATGACATAAGAACCCCTAAAAAATATAATATTATGAAAGGATTAAGAATAATTTTATCAATGGCATTAATGCTATGTGTGGCCATTTTATTTGGCCAAAATCAACCACACCAAAGTACGTTTAAATACGGCTTTATCCCCCAAAAATCTACAAAAACTATTAATTATGTAGTTAAAAGTACAAATGAGACCTTAGACACAGTAGGTCTATCAGACAATTTCTTCCCTGTTTTCTCACCAGATGGACCTATGCATATCTGGGGATTAATTGATGCAGATTACAATCCTATCGGTTATTGGTTTGGTGTAAATGCTGATAGCTTAGATGGATGGGCACAGTGCTATCAACTGTATAATGTTGACCAGGTAGGTATTAAAGGTATTTTAATGATATTTGGTGGTAAAGATGATATTGATGAAGATAATAATTCCTCTCTATCAGCTTCTGTGACACCTATGAAAGCTAATGCATGCATTATAGGTGGTACCCAAGGCAGTTATCAATATGGACCTGCCCCAGATATCAATAATCCTTATGCCAATGTATCTATTCCTATTAGTGGTATCGATACTACAAATTTATTTACTTATAAAGAATTAGATCAAACAATACTAGTAAATGATGCATTTTGTATGGTAGCTGATTATTCAGATTTACGTGAAAAAGGTGATACTGCATATTTATTAAGTGATGATGAGGGTGATGGACTAGGATTACATTATACTCAATATGCAAAATATCCTTTAGGTATGTATTATTGGGTAAGTACTAACTTTGGTACTAGTGGAGCTCTAGATGTTAATATTTCGTTATTTGCTGTTGTAGATTTAGATTATGTAAATATTAATACTAATTCTTATTTCGAAGGTATGCAATTGACTTTCCCTAATATAACTAGAGATCCAGAATTAGTAATACAATTTGCTCTAAAAAATGCATCTAATACTTCTATTGACATCATTAGCATCAATGGTCAAATAGTGAAATCTGAAAACTTAGGAATGATGAGCTCTGGCTCACATCATACCATTTTGGATATTTCTAATTTACAACCAGGTATGTATTTAGTTTCTCTAAATTCTCAAGGATCTAGATTAATCAAAAAATTAGTTATTGAATAAAAGAAAATTTAAAATTAAAATAAAAAAGCCAGAATTAATTCTGGCTTTTTTTGTTAAATCACTTTTACAAGCTAAATAGCCAAAACATACATCATTTCTAATAAATCTTTATCTACACCCTTGAAGTTTTTAACTGCTCTCTCCAGCGGGATTTTTACAATTCGTTCGTTCATAATGCCTATCATAATTTTGTCATCACCCGTCATAATAGATTTGACAGCATTATAACCCATTCTAGAAGCATTTAGTCTATCTCTGAGAGTAGGATTGCCCCCTCGCTGAATATGACCTAACACTGTATATCTAATTTCATAGTCTGGTAGTTTTTCTTTAACCATTTCTGAAACTTTAACAGCACCACCCAGTTCCTCTCCTTCTGCTACAATAATTATAGAACTTTTTTTATTACTTCTCCATCTATTTTGTATATTATCGACGAGATCATCCATATTAGTTTTAGTTTCAGGTATTAGAATCTCCTCTGCACCATTAGCAATGCCAGTATATAGAGCTATATATCCTGCATCTCTTCCCATTACTTCTACAAAAAATATTCTACTATGAGAGCTAGCAGTATCTCTTATTTTATCAACAGCTTCCACGACAGTATTACATGCTGTATCAAATCCAATAGTATAATCTGTTCCATATAAATCGTTGTCAATAGTGCCAGGTATGCCTATAACCTGAATATCAGGAAATTCATTTTTAAATTCACATGCTCCCTTGAAAGTGCCATCGCCACCAATAAGAACTAATGAATCTATATCTCTTTTAAGCAAATTTTCATGTGCTATTTGACGATATTCTTTTTCAAAAAAACGCTTGCTGCGTGCAGAACGTAAAATAGTGCCACCTCTTTGAATAATATTGCTAACATCACTAGCATGCATTTCAAACATATTATTCTCAATTAAACCGTGATACCCTTCGTAAATACCATAAACATTTCTACCATTAAATATTGCAGTACGTACTACAGCTCTTATAGCAGCATTCATCCCAGGAGCATCTCCTCCCGATGTCAATATACCTATATTCTTCATTTTATTATTTTTTTACAAAAATAACTATAATATCATAAACTTTCGTTTATATTATAACTGTATTAAATACACTTTTTGGGGTTCTATAACGTTTATTGTGGGTAAATTATTTTACCACAAAGAACACTATGACATTACACAAAGTTCACAAAGTACCATTTATAATACTTTGAATTCTATCATTCTCTGTGTTCTTTGTGCATTCTTTGAGAACTTTGTGGTTAATATTCAACTGTCCAATAATAAATAAAAGTACTTTTGTTAATCTTAACCCACTCAAAACGTTATAGAACCCTTTTTTTACAAGAATTCCAAATCTTCTTTTCTCATAGTTTTTTCGCAATAATAGCATCTAAATTGCACCTCATCTAAATCATTTTGCACAATAAATTTTGTTGTAATCTTTTCATTATTAGTGATGCATTTAGGATTTATGCATTTTACTAATCCGATTACTTCATCAGGTAGCTCTACTTTAGTTTTTCTAATGATTTCATAATTTTTTATTTCAATAATGGTAGCACTAGGTGCTATTAAAGCAATTTTATTAATATCTTCTTTTTCGAAAAATTTATTGCTAACTTTAATAATACCTTTTTTACCCATTTTATGACTATCTAAATTAGATCCCAGATAAATAGCATCATTAAAATCCTCTAATTGTAAGGCTCTCAAAACTTGTAAAACTACACCTTGAGGTATATGGTCTATAACTGTACCATTTTCTAGTGCAGAAACTTTTAATTCTTTTTTATTGTAATTATCTTGCATACAAATTAATTTTTAAAATATTTTAAACTTCTATACCTAGCATATAGCAAATAAGTGCTTGCCTAACGAATAACCCATTTTGGGCTTGTTGAAAGTAGTAAGCATATGGAGTTGCATCTACAGAGATATCTATTTCATTAACTCTAGGAAGTGGATGAAGAATTTTCATATTAGGTTTCACATTTGATAGCATGTTAGCATTAAGGATATAGGAATTTTTTACTTTTTCATATTCCATAGGATCTGCGAAACGTTCTTGCTGAATACGCGTCATATAAATAATATCACTCAATGGAATAGCATCTTCTAATCTTTCATATTGAAAATAGGGCAGATTATTTTTCTTAATATAATATTTTACAGCACTCGGAAGTTTAAGCTCTAGTGGAGAAACTAAATGAAATGTAGTATTAAAATCTGTCATAGCTTTAACTAGGCTATGGACAGTTCTACCATATTTCAGATCTCCTACAAAAGTGATATTGAGGTTATCTAGAGTATGCTGTGTTTGCAAGATACTATACAAATCTAGCAGACATTGAGTAGGATGCTGATTAGAACCATCTCCTGCATTTATAAAAGGTACTGTACAATTTTCACTAGCATATCGAGCACTACCATCTAAAGGATTACGCATTATTATCATATCAGAATATTGATTAATAGTACGTATTGTGTCACCTAATGATTCTCCTTTTTTCACACTGGTATTTGTAGCCTCTGAGAAACCAATAACTCTACCACCTAATCTTTGAATAGCTGATTCAAAGCTGAGCCGCGTGCGAGTAGATGGTTCAAAAAATAATACTGCTATCACCTTGCCATTGAGTAAATTTTGGTCCGGATTAGCTTCGAACTTTTTAGCCATATCAAGAATGTGTAGTATTTCTTCTTTATTAAAATCATTAATACTTACAAGATCTTTTTTCATATATTTGGTTTATTAATTTCTTATAAAAAAAGCGGCTTATAGCCGCTTTTTAAAATTTTTATTTATTTAAATTATGATTTTTTACAAAATCATCAAGTATTACATCAAAGGTTGGATATCCAATTTCTTGTAGGTCATAACCCACTCTGATAATAGGTTTATTAACTTTCACTACTCTACCAAGATCAATAGGAGTACCACTAATGACTAAATCTACTGGAGTATTATTAATTGTAGCTTCTAGATCTTTAATTTGCTCATCACCATAGCCCATAGCTGGTAATAGAGTACCTATATGAGGATAAGTTTCGAAAGTTTGTTTGATTTTACCAACAATATATGGACGAGGATCTACCATTTCTGCAGCGCCAAATTTCATTGCAGCAATAGTAGCAGCACCTATAGTCATTTCTCCGTGTGTGAGTGTGGGGCCATCCTCTACTACTAATACACGTTTCCCTTTTATTTGAGACGGATTATTCACTGTTATTGGTGAAGCACCATCTATGACTATTGCATTTGGATTAATATTTCTAATATTATTACGAACAGTATTAATATCATTTAGGCTAGCACTGTCTATTTTATTAATTACGATGACATCTGACATCCTAGCTACCACTTCTCCTGGATAATAGCTAACCTCATGTCCTGGACGTAGAGGATCTACTACACCTACCATCAAATCTGGTTTGTAAAATGGGAAGTCATTATTGCCACCATCCCATAAAATAACATCGCAACCATCAGGATCATTCTCAGCAGCTCTCAATATAGCTTCATAATCTACGCCAGCATAGATAACATTACCACGAACCACATGTGGTTCATATTCTTCCATCTCTTCTATAGTGCAGTGATGTTTCTTTAAGTCTTCAACAGTAGCAAAACGTTGAACTTTTTGTTCTACTAAGTTACCATAAGGCATCGGATGTCTGACAGCTACAACTTTGAGACCTTTTTTCATTAATATTTCAATTATTCTTCTAGAAGTTTGGCTTTTGCCGCATCCAGTCCTCACAGCACAAACTGCTATAACAGGTTTTACAGATTTAACCATAGTATCATTAGGTCCTAATAAAACAAAATTTGCACCATTAGCATTTGCTATTGCAGATAAGTGCATCACTCTATTGTAAGGCAAATCACTGTATGACAAAACTACATCATGTACATTTAATTCTTTTATTAATTTAGGAACATCTGACTCAGAAAATATAGGAATACCATCAGGATATAATTTACCTGCTAGCTCTGCTGGATATTTTCTATCATCGATATCAGGAATTTGTGCAGCTGTGAAAGCGACAACATTAAAATTTTCATTGTCTCTGTAATAAACATTAAAATTGTGAAAATCACGTCCTGCCGCACCGAGGATTAATACATTTCTTTTCATAAAATATATATTTTTTACTTTTTGCAAAAGTAATTTATTTTTTTTACTAAAAAAAATAATATTATCTTGAGTTTTTTTTTTACTATGGAGTTGGTATATCTTTCTTTAATAGATTGCCGTTACTATCAAAAAACATTTTAGCAATGATTTTACCATTTTGATCGAAAAGAGTCCATTCACCAACTTTAGCGGTATTTTTGTAATATCCCATAGTAGCTATTTGATGATTAGGATGATATTCTACAAATTTACCATCAGGGAAGCCATTTTTAAAGTATTGTTCTCTTTCTAATCCCCCATATCGGTTATAAAACTTCCATAATCCTTCTTGCTTTTCATTTTTATACATCCCCTCAGAAGCAGGTTTACCAATATCACTATATTCTATCCAGTAACCATCTTTTAGTCCCATTTTGTATGTGCCATCGTATAATTTATTGCCGTTAGGTAGATAAAAAACATCTGAACCATTTTTCACATTATCGGTATAATTAGTTTGATATTTTAATGAGCCATCAGGATAGTAGCCTTTCCATGGTCCATTCATCAATCCATTTTTGAAATATCCCTCGTGCTGCACTTTACCATTTTCGTACCATGTAACCCAATAGCCATCTTCTTTATCATTTACAAAATTCCCTTCTCTTTGTTTTTTCCCAGATTCATACCAGGCCACCCATTTGCCCTCTCTTAAGCCATTTTTATAATAACCTTCTCTCCATTTTTCCCCAGTTTCATAATAGTAGGTCCATTTACCATCAGGGTTATCATTCACAAACATACCTATACTGCCTAGCTTACCTGTAGGATGATAAAATCTCCAAAGACTATCATGTTTATCATTGATGATTTTGCCCTCCATTTCAATAAAACCTTTAGGATACCACCAGCGACAGTATCCATTTAGACTATCATTTATATAAAATCCTTCAAATTCTTTGTTCCCATTATCGTAATAAGAAACTGCTTTTCCTTGACGCAGTCCATTTTCATAATAAATACTATCTTTTACTTTACCATTAATATGATAGCTAATATATAAACCTTGTTTTTTACCATTTAGATGGTTGTACTGTTCTTTAATATTTACATTTTCATACCAGGAATAGCATGGACCAGACTCTTGATTTTCTTCTTTAGCTAGTTTACCACTGGGATAATAGTATTTCCAAATACCAATTTTTTTATCATCTTGATAAAATCCTTCTAAGGCTTTTTGACCATTGCCATGATAGAGCTCATATATACCATCTTTTTTCCCATTTTTATAAGTAATCTTTGAAATTAGAGTTCCCTGAGTGGTATAGGTTTTATGCTCACCATCCATTAGTCCATTTATAACGTTCCATTCTTCTAGTTTATTACCTAATGAATCATAAATAATCACTGGACCAGTTTCAGGACTAATGATTTTCCATAATTTACCATTATCAAAATAATATTCCCATTGTCCTGTCATTTTACCTTCAGAGAAAAATTGTTTACTTTGAATATTTCCATTTTCATAATAAATAATCCACTCGCCATCAGGTTTACGATTTTTGATCTGTCCTGTCATTTTCAGAGAATCTGGGTATTGATAATAAGCTTTTACAGGGCCATTGTCTTTTTCTTCAATAATGTAAATATCACCATTAGGATAATATTGTTTCCAAGTACCTATCTCGAGACCACTATTATCGTATTCACCTTCCATAGATAGCTGACCATTATGATAATAGAAAGACCATTTACCTACACGAGTACTATCAGGCAAGAATATTGTCCCTTTTTCTTTGATTTGTCCATCAGGATATGTAGATGTGATTTTTGTTTTTTTCTGAGCAATAGCTGGATTCAATAATGCTATTAACAAAAATATTAATAAGTACGAACGCATTTTTTATTACAAATTTAATAAGATTTTAGAAAACAAATATTACAAAAATATATGACAAATCATACATTCTATGCATATAGTATATAAGAAATAAACAAATAAAATCACAAGGCCATAGCTTCTAATTTTGCTATTCTTTTCTCAATAGGAGGATGAGTAGAAAAGAGAGCTTGCAGACCACCTTTTTTGAATGGGTTTATGATAAGCATGTGAGTAGCAGAAGGATTGATTTCCTGCTCTGTTGCGGGTTTAGCTTTAGCAAAAGAATCCATTTTTTTAAGAGCATTAGCTAAATAAAGAGGATTTCTAGCTAGTTTAGCACCTTTTTCATCGGCAGCATATTCTCTAGTACGAGAAATAGCTAGTTGGATAATCATAGCTATAATAGGTGTCAATATTATCATTATTAATGTAGCGAGCAGATTACCTATGCCACCACCATCTCTATCTCCACCAAAAATATTAGCAAAATACGCTAAGCGAGCCAGCATAGAAATAGCACCAGCAATAACGGCTGCTATAGAAGAAATAAGAATATCTCTATGGGCTATATGCGCTATTTCGTGTCCTAATACTCCTTTTATTTCATTTTGATCTAATAAATCGAGCAATCCTTTAGTAACTGCCACAGCACCATGTTTTGGATTACGACCAGTAGCGAAGGCATTTGGTATATTAATGTTAGAAATATATACTTTTGGT
>JASEGF010000041.1:8909-12455 GCA_030017935.1 Bacteroidales bacterium
GCCAGCTTCTGCAGCCAATTCATCAACTATTCTATGTAATTGTGGAGCCTCTGCTTCGCTAACTTCTTTAGCTTTAAACATAGATAATGCTATTTTGTCAGAATAAAAAAATGAAATTCCATTCATCATTAAAGCAATGAAAAATGCTATAATCATGCCACTCTGACCACCAATTAAATAACCTACGCCCATAAACAGAGCAAACATCAAACCTAATAAAAATGCTGTTTTAACGTAATTCATAATATATACAATTTAATTTTTCTAATTTTATTATTTCAAAAGTTATGCCAATAAACGTTATAGAACCAAATTTATTATAAAATATTATATGCATTAGTGTAAGCCCTAAATTTTTCAATTAATTCAGCTAAATCTGCTGGTAAGTTACTATCAAAAAATATTTCTTCATTATTTTTAGGATGGATAAATCCAAGAGTTTTAGCATGCAAAGCTTGGCGTTGACAGATTTTGAAAGAATTTGAAATAAATTGCTTAAAATTACCACCGAAATTCATATAAATAATATTATCGCCGCCATAATCTTCGTCATTAAAGAGTGGATGACCTATAGCTTTCATATGAGCGCGAATTTGATGAGTACGACCAGTGAAAAGTTTACATTCTATAAGAGTGGCGAAGCCATAGCGTTCTATAACTTTATATTTTGTGTGGCTATACTTACCATTATTCTCATTACTACTGAGAGCCATTATCCTTCTATCTCTCGAATCACGTGATAAATAACCAGTAATTTCTCCTTCATCATTTTCTATATTACCCCAAACAATAGCAATATATGTCCTACTGACAGTATGTTCAAAAAATTGTTTAGAAATAAATTGCTGAGCAAATTCATTTTTAGCAATCACTAATAATCCAGTTGTATTCTTATCTATTCTATGTAATAAAAGTGGAAATTGATCAATTCCAAGATCATTCTGGAAATAATAAAGAAGACCATTAAGCAAAGTGCCAGTATAATTATTATAACCTGGATGCACAACAATACCTGCAGGTTTATTAATAATTATTACATCCTCATCCTCATAAACAACATTTAAATCCATGGGATCAGGTAAAACTTCACTAGGAGCAGGAGGATTAGGAAGCATTACACGAATTACATCGCCAGGCTTTACTTTGTAATTAGGTTTCCTAGGAATATCATTCACTAAAATACAACCTGCATCAGCAGCATTTTGTATTTTTGTTCTACTAATACTTTCGATTTTTTGAGTTAGAAATTTATCTATGCGCATTAGAGATTGTCCAGGATCAACCTCTATTTTATAATGTTCATAAAATTCATCATTAACTTCTATAATTTCATTATCATCATACATAATTTACGAAAAAATCATTAAAAAAATAAAAAATAAAATATTATCTATTAGAAAGATTATATTTTTCTATGCCTTCTTGTAACCACTCAAGGAATTCGTTAGGATTCTTATTATAACCATACAACTCATTTAATATTCTACCATTATGATCTAAGATAACATACATAGGTTGAGATTGCCTTTTAACTAAAGAAAATTCTAAAAAGCTCCATTTATCACCAACAGTGCGTAGTTTCGTTTTGAGATTTCCATCTTCAATAGTAATGCTCTGCTCAGGAGAAAGTAATGTTTTGTCGTCAACATAAAGAGAGACTAGGACAAAATTGTTTTCAAGGAAATCTTTGACCTTGGGATCTGTCCATACACTAGCTTCCATTTCTCTACAATTAACGCAACCATAACCGCTAAAATCTATCAATAGAGGTTTATTAACATTGCGAGCAAACTCAATGGCAGGAATTAAATCTTTATAATCAGCTTTCACATGTTGCTCATTCATATTAAAATCTTGAGTATAAATAGGCGGTAGAAAAGCTGATACACCTTTTAAAGGAGCTCCCCAAAGTCCTGGGATGAGATAAAAAGTAAATGCAAAAGAAATAAGAGCTAAGAAAAATCTTATCACGCTCAAATGTTGCTTTTTTTCTTCCCCTTTGAATCTGATAACGTCAAGGAAATATAAACCCATAATAAACGCTATAGCTACCCAAATAACTATAAAAATTTCTCTATCTAAAATACCCCAATGACTAGCTAAATCGGCCACAGATAAAAATTTAAAAGCAAAAAATAACTCAATAAAACCAAGAGTAACTTTTACAGTGTTCATCCATCCACCGGATTTAGGCAAATTAGAAATCAGTTGTGGGAATAAAGCAAAAAGAGTAAATGGCAAAGCTAAAGCTATAGAAAATCCTAACATACCAATAAATGGTGCTAAGTATCCCTCAGTAATAGCTTCTACTAGTAAAGTTCCTATTATAGGTCCAGTACAACTAAATGATACAAGTACTAGTGTGAAAGCCATGAAAAAGATACTAAATAATCCTGTAGCTTTTTCTGCCCTTCTATCCATAGCATTAACCCAAGAACTAGGTAAAGTCAAATCAAAACCTCCAAAAAATGCTATAGCAAAAACCAATAATAAGAAGAAGAAAAATAAATTAAACCATGGATTAGTAGATAAAGCATTTAAAGCATTAGCACCGAAAATTAAAGTTATTAAAAGTCCTAAAGATACATAAATAATGATAATAGAGAGACCATAAATAGTAGCATCTTTGATACCTTTCTTTTTATTTCTTTTAATAAAAAAGCTAACAGTAAGCGGTATCATCGGCCATACGCATGGGGTAACTAGTGCTACTAATCCACCTAAAAGGCCAGCAAGAAAAATGCCCCAGAGAGATCTATCAGAAGTTTTGCTCTCAGATTTTTCGACTAGATATTGCTCATTGTAAGCTTGCAAAGCTGAATCTAACGGATTTATACCAAATAATTTTGTAAATTTAGAAGTATCAATTCTATTATCTAATTTATTTGAATCTTCGCTTGTACTTGTAAGTATATTATTCTGTTCATTAGAGTCATCTTCAGTTATAGGAATATTGGAGAGCTGAGGTGTATATTGAGATCCATCAATAGGTATAGAAAAAGCATTTTTTACCATTACACACATACCATCATGTAAACATGCTTGACCTGAATAATATACTTCAATATTAAATTTTTCTGGTTTTAAAATTTTAATTTTTTGAGTAAAAGTAGCTTCCCCTTCAAAAAAAGTAGTAGTAGCTCCTAGATCTGGCTCATATTTTGATTTTGGTTTAGGTGATTCAGTAGTATTTCCTATCAATTTATATGCAGGATTTTCTTCAAAAATAAACTCTCCAGGTAAAGCACCTTTAGTTTTTAATGAATATAAGCACCAACCATCTTCTATATAAGCATTAAAAATAATATTCGCTTCATCTGTAGATATTTTTTTAACTTCATAACTCCATGTAACAGGTTCCTGACCAAATATAAAAATAGGAATCAACAAAAAGAAAAATATCTTTTTAAACATAAAAGATAGTATTTTTAATAATTTTGCAAAAATATAAAAAAACATAGTAAAAAATAAAAAAACTGATAATAATAATGTTATACCAAGTTGCGTTCTAATATGTAATATTAAGGTGTGGAAAATTTGTTAATG
>JASEGF010000042.1 GCA_030017935.1 Bacteroidales bacterium
TTCTTCCCAGCTGCTGCCTGCTATGTATACAAAACGATTATTAATAAAATTTTCTATTTGTGGAAAATAAACGGGATTATTAGCTATCTCATAAACTCTATCAAATCTAGTGTCTCCACAAACAGTTACATTTAATATCAGATATTTTTCCAGTAAAAATTTTGAAATATTATTTTGAACAAAAATGTGATCAAAATATTTAAGGTATCGTCTCATATACATCCCATACCACTTAAAAAAGTATTGATTAGGCCTAAAATTAGCTGATATTAATATGGTAGGTATATGATGTTTTTTCAAATAATACAAATAATTAAACCAGAAATCATATTTGACAAAAATAGCTAATTCAGGTAAAAAAGCTGATATGAATCTTTTGATATTTTTAGGAACGTCTAATGGTAAATATAAAACCATATCTACATTAGGATAATCTTTCCTAATTTCATAACCTGAAGGTGAAAAAAATGTTAATAAAATTTTATGATTTGAATATTTAATGTTCAATTGATCTATAACAGGCCTTGCTTGCTCAAACTCACCTAATGATGATACATGTATCCAAATCCATCTATCTGATGGAGATAATTTAGTATAGATATCCTTTTGTGCCTTTCTACCTTTAGTCCATAATTTCGCTTTTTTATGGCCAAAGATAGCTACAACATTAATAATAAAACCATAGATATAAATGCCAATTGTATAAAAAAACCTAATTAACATCTTCAATTATAATTATTGCAAAAATAATTGTAATATTTCTTTTAAACAAATTATATTTTTATTAAATATAAGTGGTTCTATAAAGTTTGTTGTGAGTAATTTATTTTACCACAAAGAGCACCAAGATATTACACAAAGTTCACAAAGAGTAGACTATTAACCCTGACCTTTAGGTCAGGGTATGACATAAAAAGAGCTATGGGCTTTAGCCCTGAAAAACATCAGAACCGAAGATTCCCAGATGATTATCCCAAAAACGCTTGATAGGCGATGATTTTATAAATAAAACAAACAAGAATAATTGCTTAAATGTTATAAATGTAGTTTAAACATTTTACTTCAACTTTTAAACTCATCAACTTATTAACCTTGATTTTTTATTTGTACTCATTTGTGTTCATTTGTGGATTAAAAACAACAGCTAACTAACATTTAACTTAACTCTCTAAACTTTTCAACTAATCAACTCCTCAACTTCATCACCCATCACCTCTCTCCCACTCACCTCGTCTCATAGTCACCTAGTCTCCCTATCAACTCCTCAACTCTATCACTAATCACTAAGCACCTTTCTCCCCCTCACCCCGTCTCCGTCTCCGCCTCACCCAGCCACCCAGTCTCCCCTTCTCCCCGTCTCCATTTCTCCCCATCCCCTACTTCCTTAAATCTCTCTAAATGCTTGCTGTATTGTTTTTAGAATATTTTCTTTATCATATTTAAGCATATGCTTTAGCTCATCTACACTACCATGCTCTACAAATTGGTCTGGTATTCCTAAGCTAATTTGTTTACTATAAATTTTATTTTGTATCAAAAAATGTGATATAGTTGCTGACAACCCATATAATGTGCCATCCTCAATAGTTATAATTATATCATGTTTATTACATAACTCTACTAATGTTTCAGTATCTAGTGGCTTTAGAAAGCGAAGGTTCACATGAGAGGGATTTATACCTAGTTTTTCAAACTCTGGATATAGTTCTAATACGTCATTACCTGGTTTACCAATAGATATAACAAGTACTTTTTCTCCTTCTTTTAGAATATTAGCTTTACCGATGGGTAAAAGCTCCATAGGCAGATTGCAATCAAAATATTCTGCATTAGCCTTAGGATATCTAATAGCGAAAGGACCTTTTTGATAATTATATGCAGTAAACATCAGATTCCTCAGTTCTCTACAATCTATGGGAGCACTTATTACCATATTGGGAATTAAATTTAAATAAGCTAAATCTAAAATCCCTTGATGTGTTTTGCCATCCTCACCTACTAAACCACCTCTATCTATACCAAAAATTACAGGTAAATTTTGTAGTGCTACATCATGAATTATTTGATCATAAGCTCTTTGCAAAAAAGTAGAGTAAATAGTAGTGAACGGTATCAATCCTTGTGCGGCTAATCCAGCAGAAAAAGTAACTGCATGTTCTTCAGCTATTCCCACATCAAAAACTCTATCTGGATATTTAGCATACATAATATCTAATGAAGAGCTAGATACCATTGCTGGTGTAACAGCAACAATTCTTTTATCTTTATCTGCTAATTCTAGAAGTGTTCTTCCATAAACATCTTGATATCTAATAGGGCAATTTTCTTTATTTGTATTCCTAATTATTTCACCTGTTTCTGGATCAAATTTGCCAGGATTATGGAATATTACAGTATTTTTCTCGGCTGGTGGATATCCTTTCCCTTTTTGAGTTAAAACATGTAATATCTTAGGGCCAGGTATGTTTTTTAAATTATTCAATATATCAATCAATTGCTTTAAATCATGGCCATTTATTGGACCGAAATATCTAAGATTAAAGGACTCAAAAAAATTAGAATGTTTAAATATGCTATTTTTAATTATTGAATTAGTTTTATTAATAATATTTCGTAAAAAAGTCTCTTTAAATTGTTCGTAAGCAGTATTTTTTAACTGGTTATATGATTTAGAAGCTATTAGATGGGTGAAATAGTTTTTTAATGCTCCCGTAGCTTTATCTATTGATATATTATTATCATTGTAAATTATCAAAATGTTTGCATTAGTATCACCAGCGTGATTCATAGCTTCATAAGCCATACCACCAGTCATACTACCATCACCGATAACTGCTATAAAATTATTTTTGCTATTTGGATTTAAAGTTTTGTCTGCAATAGCCATGCCTAGAGCTGCTGATATGCTAGTACTAGCATGCCCTGTACCGAAAGCATCGTGAATACTTTCATCTCTACTTGGGAACCCACTTATACCTTTAAATTTTCGGATAGTTCTAAATGTTTCTCTTCGTCCAGTTAATATTTTATGAGGATAAGATTGATGTCCTACATCCCAAATAATTTTATCTGTTGGACTATTAAATACATAATGAAGAGCTATAGTGAGCTCTACGACACCTAGATTTGCTCCCACATGACCAGGAGTATTACACATCACTTCTATTATATATTCTCTGATTTCTTGTGCTACTACTTTTAGCTCCTCTAAAGAATATTTTTTCAAATCCTCGGGGCCATTAATTTTATCCAAATGTGGATACTCTATCATCATTTTTAATTTATACAAAATTATTTATAATTTTTCAAATAAAATCCGATATGATATATATTTTAGTATTAAAATATATAATCAAAATTATCTGTAGTTACGTGAGGATCTTGTTTTTAGTATTTAAGTGTAAAAATTATTCTATTTGCTAATTTTAAATTCAATGAGTGTAATTTTAATATTTGTACATTCAATTTTTATGTATTTTTGCTAAAAATTATATTTTATGATTAGACAAGAATTAATAAATCCTAAAAGTATTGTCGTAGTAGGAGCATCTAATAATGTACAAAAACCAGGTGGTAAAATTCTAAAAAATATAATAGATCACAAATATCATGGGCAACTATTTGTGGTTAATCCTAGTACAGAGATTGTGCAAGGAATTAAATCTTATCCATCTGTAGATGATTTACCAGATAAAATCGATTTAGCTATTTTGGCTATTGCTTCGCATTTATGTCCTGATGCTGTAGATACTCTAGCTCATAAAAAAGGAGTGAAAGCTTTTATAATTATTTCAGCTGGGTTCGGAGAAGAAAGTAAAGAAGGGGCAATGTTAGAACAGAGAATCGTTGATACTATAAACTCTGTAAATGGTAGTTTAATAGGACCTAATTGTACGGGAGTTTTCAATACTAATTATGCAGGTATTTTTACTACACCTATTCCAGAGCCGAATCCTCATGGTTGTGATTTTATTACTGCTAGTGGTGCTACAGGTGTTTTTATAGTAGATCTATCCATAACAAGAGGGTTGAATTTTTCTAGTATTTATTCAGTAGGTAATAGTGCACAATTAGGCGTAGAAGACATTTTAGAATATATGGATGAGACTTTTGATCCATTAACAAGTTCAAAAGTTAAATTGTTGTACATGGAGAATGTGAAAAAGCCACAAAAACTCCTTAAACATGCTCAATCATTAATATCAAAAGGATGTAAAATAGCTGCTATTAAAGCAGGTTATTCTGAGGCTGGTTCTAGGGCTGCTGCTTCTCATACTGGTGCAATGATAACTGCTGATATAGGTGTTGATGCATTATTTAAAAAAGCAGGTATCGTACGTTGCTATGGTAGAGATGATCTGGTAACAGTGGCTTCTATATTTATGCATAAAGAATTAACAGGTAAACGTCTAGCTATCATCACTCATGCTGGTGGTCCTGCTGTAATGCTTACAGATGCTTTATCTCATAGCGATTTAGAAATACCTGCTATCAAAGGGGAAAAAGCTAAAGCGCTCCTTTCATACCTTTTCCCAGGTTCATCTGTAAATAATCCTATAGACTTTTTGGCTACTGGTACAGCTGAGCAATTAGGTATTATATTAGATTATTGTGAAAATGAATTTGATGATATTGATGGTATGGTTGTAATATTCGGTACTCCAGGGTTATTCCCTATTTTCGACGTCTATAATGTTTTACACGAAAAAATGTTAACTTGTCAAAAGCCTATCTATCCTATTCTACCCTGCGAAATTGAAGTTGGTGAAGAAGTGAAAGATTTTATTTCGAAAGGACATGTTCGTTTTCCTGATGAAGTACTTTTTGCTAGAGGTTTAATTTCTGTTTTTAATACACCTAAACCACAGTTAAACATTGCTTTACCTGAAGTTGATAAAAATACTATTCGTAATATTATTAATAATAGCAATAATGGATTTTTGCCTCCTGCTATGGTGTCTCAACTCTTGGATGCAGCAGGTATCCCTAGAGCTAAAGAAATCGTTGTAAGTAATATTCAAGAAATAGATAATGCTTTGAGAGAAATCTCTTATCCTTTAGTAATGAAAGTGGTAGGTCCCGTACATAAGACAGATGTAGGTGGTGTCGTTTTAAATGTAGAAACTAAAGAGCAGCTATTGAGTGAATTTGAAAGATTAATGAAAATCCAAGATGCTAAGGGTGTTCTTTTACAACCCATGATTAGTGGATTAGAATTATTTATTGGTGGCAAAAAGGAAGGTGATTTCGGACATATAGTCACTGCTGGGTTAGGTGGTATATTTGTAGAAGTTCTTAAAGATATACAAACTGCTCTATCACCTATTACATTTGATGAAGCTTTGACAATGATACATAATTTGAAAGGTTATAAACTAATAAAAGGTGTTAGAGGTAGTAAAGGAGTAGATGAGAATGTTTTTGCAAATATTATACAACGTGTAAGTGCTCTAATGACGATAGCTCCTGAAATTGCTGAAATGGATATAAATCCTTTATTGGGCAATGGCTCTAATATAATAGCAGTGGATGCTAGAATAAATATTATTAAATAATAATATTGTTTTTTTCTCATTAAGATTTTTTTTATTTATTTTTGCATAATTAATTCAGTTTTATGAAAAAGGTTTTAGTATATCTTTTTTTATTCAATGTGATTAGCTTTGCATTTGCTCAAAATTATTCTGTTGTAAATGTAAAAGTAGAAGATTCACAAAATCACAATAATATTGCTACTGCTGAGGTATCAATTAGTGAATTAAAATCAACAACTAATGAAGAGGGCATTGCTTCATTTAAAATTTTACCTGGTATTTATGGTATTTCTGTGAATGCTACAGGTTATCAGCCTTATAATGACATTTTAGCTCTAATGTCTTTGAAAGATACAACTATTGTAATTTTGCTCACAAGGGGTTTATCTCAAGCTTTTCAGCAAGAGCAGGCTAGAGAGCAAGAGATAGAGATAGTAAATGATGATCTTGATAGAGGCATTTCATTAAATCCATTGCTTCTTAGTTCTCGAGATCCATATCTTAACTTAGCTTCTTACAATCTAAGTGCAGGTTCATTTTCACCTCGTGGCATAGAACGTGGTGGTTATGAATCATATATTAATCAAGTGCTGCTATATAATCCAGAGCTAGATAGGGTTAATTATTCTGACATTAGTGGATTAAATGATGCTACTAGATATTCTGACGATTCCTATGGATTAGAGCCATTATATATGAGCTTCGGCGATATTATGGGCGTATCTAATATTTTAGCTACTCCATCTCGCATCAGGCTCGGACATCAGATCAGCTACGGTATTAGTAATAAATCATGGGAACATAGATTAATGTATACATATAATAGTGGCATTATGCAAAATGGGTGGGGCTTTGCGGCTGCTTATTCTCATAGATATGCTTATGATACTTATATGCCTGGCACTTGGTTACAAGCAGATGCTTTTTTCTTTTCAGCAGAAAAACGTTTTTCAGAACGTCATAACTTGTCTGCTACTATCTTTGCCAGTCCACAAAAAAGAGCTTTGGCTTCTCCTACTGTTAAAGAAGCACAAGAATTAGTCGATGACCCTTACTATAACCCTAACTGGGGTGTACAAAATGGCGAAAAACGTAATGCTAGAGTTAGAACTACTTTTAAACCATATTTAATACTAAATGATGAGTATAAATTTAATGATAATCTAACATGGACTAATGCTTTTGGTTTCACAACAGGTATTTATGGTACTACTAGACTAAATTGGTATAATGCTCCCGATCCTAGACCAGACTATTACAGATATTTACCAAGCTATCAAACAGATCCATCTATTGCAGAAATAGTTACACAAAGATGGCAAAATGACATTACTGTTAGCCAAATTAATTGGGATAAACTTTATCAAATTAATTATTTAGCTAATTTAGATGGGAAATCTGCGAGATATATTGTAGAAGAGGTACATAATGATCCTACCTATTTCTATTATGCTAGCAATATCAAATATACTTTTAATCCATCGAGCATAATTTATGGCGGGTTACAAGCATATCATTACGAAACTCATAATTATAAAAAAATTAACGATTTATTAGGGGCTAATTATTATTTAGATATCGATCAATATGCAGAAAGAGATTTCCCAGATAAGCCAGAGATGCTTTATAATAATTTAGATGACCCTAATAGACAACTGCACGTAGGTGATGTTTTTGGTTATAATTATAAACTAAACACTAATGATGTAAACTTATGGACACAATATAAGCAAACTTTGCCAAGAGTTGATTATTTCGTAGCTGGTAAAATAGGTTTTAGCAATAAATATCGAAATGGTTTATACAGAAGCGGTAGATTCCCCGACAATAGTAAAGGGAAATCTGATCAAGTAAATGACCTTGTAGGTGGTTTAAAAACTGGAGCTATATTTAAAATTTCAGGTAAACATTATATAAAAGCTAATATTGCTGGATTTACAAAACCGCAATCTAATCTAGATATTTTTCTTTCTCCATATAATAGTAATAGAATCAATAATGATATTACAGCTCAAAAAGTTTTATCTGCTGATCTAGGTTATCATTTTAATTTTAAGTTTTTACGAGGTCGCATCACTGCTTATCAAACCTATATATTAGATCATATGGATATGCGTGGTTTTTATCATGATGAATACCAGACATACGTTTATATGTCTTTATCTAATATGGATGAATTGTATCAAGGATTAGAATTGGGACTAGAAGCTAATATAATACCTGATTTATCTATTTCTGCTGCTGGCAATCTAGGTAATTACAGATACATTAGTAGATTCAAAGCGAACGTTAGCTTCGATAATCTCTCGCGTCCAGATACTAGCTATACAGTTTATAGTAAAAATTTCTATATTCCTAATGTACCTCAGAGAGCTGCTAGCGTTGCAATAAATTATAAACCTAATTACTGGTGGTTTACTCTTGTATTTAACTATTTCGATGAAATGTATATGGATTTCAATCCTGAAAGACGTACACAATTTGCTCTTAATAATTTAGGGCCAGATGATCCATTGATAAATGATATTATTGCACAGCAAGAGCTATCTAATGGTTTCACTTTAGATCTTTCTATTAGCAAATCTTGGATGATAAAACATAAATATCGTTTAGGTGTTAATTTCTTTTTAAATAATATCCTTGATAATCAAAAATTGGCACTCTTTGCTTTTGAGCAATCACGATTCGATTTTGATACCAAAAATATTGATAAATTCCCACCTAAATATATGTATGCTTATGGCAGAACATACATGTTATTAATAAAACTTAGTTTTTAATCAATAAAAAATAAAAATATATGAAACTTATAAAAAATTTTATTGTAATTGCGAGTATGATTTTATTATTCGCAGGATGTGTGGACGACGATTTTGATGTTCCACCAATAGATATACCGCATGTAGATTTTGAGGCTAATACAACTATTGCTGAGCTTAAAGCTATGTATAGCGGAGGATTAGATAGTATAGATACAAATATCATCATTACTGGTATAGTAGTGGCAAATGATGAATCAGGTAATTTCTATAAACAATTAGAAATACAAGATAATTCAGGTGGAATAGAAGTGAGAGTAGATAGATATGATTTATATACTCAATATAAGGTAGGACAAAGAGTTTATATTAAATGTCAAGGTCTATTTTTAGGTAATTATGGTGGATTAGTACAAATAGGTTATAAATATGAAGGAGCTATAGGTAGGATACCTGATGCTATAGTAGATCAGCATATTTTCAAAGATAGTCTTCCTGGCACTCCTCCTGCACCTATTCTAACTAAAATATCAGGACTAAATTCTAACTATTTAAGTATGCTTATTCAGATAGATTCTGTACACTTTGCAGAAGCAGGTTCTAAATTTGCTGAATCAGATGCTATTACTAATAGAACAATATTAGATAGAAATGGACAAACACTAATATTAAGAACATCTAATTATGCTAATTTCGCATCAGAATTATTACCTGCTGGAGAGGGAAGCATAAGAGGTATATTATCTATATATAATGGCACTTATCAATTGTATATTCGCGATTTAAACGATTTAGTAAATTGGAATGAAAATGCTAGTTTACCTTTTTTAGAGACATTCTCTTCTAATCCTTTAATTAATAATACTTGGCTGGCATATAGTGCTGCTAGTAATAAGAATTGGACTTATAATAGCTCTAATGGTAATCCGGGTGGATGTATGGAAATTAACGGATATGGTGCAGATGGAGCTTCAGATGATTGGCTTATTTCTCCTGAATTTGATCTAACAAATGCTACAGCAGCTTCAATAAATTTCGAATTATGGACACAATATAGTGATGCAGGGTTAACTCAACCTATGGGAATATATATATTAGAGAATTATACTAGTGGTGATCCCTCATCATCTGCCACAAATATAACAAATAGATGTGCTATGCCAGCAGCTAATAGCAGAGTATGGACTTCTAGTGGTACAGTGAATATTTCTGATTTTATAGGAAAAAAAGTACGTTTAGCATTCCATTATCAATCAAGTGGAGCAGCATCTTCTACATCTACTCTTTGGCGAGCAGATAATGTGGCAATAGATTTTGAATAAAATGGGAATATACTTAATAAAAAAGCTCGCCAAATGGCGAGCTTTTTTATTTTTGTTAATTAGAAATATTCTACTTTTGAACAGCACTGCTGAGAGTAGAACCAGCTTTAAATTTTACAACTTTTTTTGCAGGAATTTTAATTGGGTTTCCTGTTCTAGGATCTCTACCTTCACGTGCTTTTCTTTGTACAACTTCAAAGCTACCAAAACCTACTAAGGTAACTTTGTCTTTTTTAGCTACAGTTTTTTTAACAGAACTCATGAAAGCATCTAATGCTTTTCTGGCTTCAGCTTTTGTTAAGCCGCTTTCTTTTGCCATTGCTGAAATTAATTCTTCTTTATTCATATTTTTTTGTTTTGGGGTTGAATTTTATTAATGCAAAATTAAATATTTTTTTTAATATGCAAATATATAGACATTTTTTATTAAAATATTTTATAAATGTTATAAAAACAAGTATTAAATAGAATAAATATAAGCCAAACATATATTTTATATGCACAAATTAGTTTTTTGTATTTTAATAAAAATGATTTACTTTGTGATAAATATTAAAAAAATGGAAGATATAATTTCTAAAGCATTTGAAAATAGAGACCTTCTAGGAGATAAAAAAATTAAAAAATTGATATTTAGTGCTATCGAGCAATTAAATAATGGAGAAATACGTGTGGCAGAACCAAAAGGTGATAAATGGATTGTAAATGAATGGGTGAAAAAAGCTATTTTATTATACTTTGCAATTACTAAAACTGAAAAAATTGAAATAGGTCCATTGGAATTTAATGATAAAATACCTTTGAAAACTGGATATGATAATATAAATGTGAGAGTAGTACCTACTGGCATAGCTAGATATGGGAGTTATCTAGCACCTGGAGTAGTTCTTATGCCAGGTTATGTTAATATTGGTGCATATGTAGATAGCGGAACTATGATAGATACATGGGTGACAGTTGGCTCATGTGCTCAAATTGGTAAAAATGTACATTTAAGTGGTGGAGTAGGCATTGGAGGTGTTTTAGAGCCCATTCAAGCCAATCCAGTAATTATTGAAGATAATTGCTTTATAGGATCGCGATCTATAATAGTAGAAGGTGCTAGAATATGCGAAGGTGCAGTAATAGCTGCAGGAACTATTATAACTGCTTCTACACATATTATTGACGTTACAAAATCAGAACCAATAGAATATAAAGGTTATGTGCCACCTCGTAGTATAGTTATTTCTGGTACCTACTCAAAGCAATTTCCAGCTGGTATTTATAATTTACCTTGTGCATTAATAATAGGTGAAAGAAAAGCGTCTACAGATGTTAAAACTCAATTAAATGATATTTTACGGGTATAATGTGAGCTTAATACGAAATGTAAAGATCCAACAAATTGTCAGTGATTTTTATAAAAAATATTAATTTTATAAAATAATTATTAAATATATGGAAGAATTTTTAAATTCCAATTCTTTTAAATGGATATTATCAATAATAATAGTAATTGTAGGTTGGTTGATAGGCATATTAATTAATAGATTTATATATAAAAAGATAAAGAATATTTCACAAAAAACACATAGAAGATATTATTACCTAATAGTTAAGAAAATTAAAAATTTAACTACATTATTATTAGTTTTGATAGCTACATATATAGCAGTAAATATAGCTCCTATATCTACTGATGTTCTAAAATATGTCAATAATATTTTAAAAATTTTGTTAATAATTACAATTACATTATTAATATCAAGATTATTGTCTAATTATATTCAATATTTATTGAAAAAATCAAATAAATTAACTTCTAAAACGTCTATTTTTAATGTTATAATTGACATTTTAATATATACTATAGGTATTATTATTATTTTGCATACTTTAGGTATTTCAGTTAAAGCTATTTTAGCTTCTTTAGGAATAGGGGGTTTAGCTGTTGCATTAGCATTACAGGAAACATTAACGAATCTTTTTGCTGGCATTCAACTAATGTTATCGAAAAAAATACAAATAGGAGATTATATAAGGCTAGATAGTGGCGAAGAGGGCAAAATAACTGATATTACTTGGCGAGAGACTACCATTCAGCATATTTTAAATAATGTAATAATAGTGCCAAATTCTAAAATGACTACAGGGAAATTGATTAATTATAATCTCCCTGATGGTACATATCCAGTAGTAATTCCTGTAGGTATTAGTTATAATAGTGATTTAGAGAAGGTAGAAAATGTTACATTGGATGTTGGAAATGAAATTATAAGAGATTTCCCCCATCTAGTAAGTAATGTTGAACCAGCTATTATATTCCAAAATTTTGGTGAGTATAGTATAAATTTTAATGTCATATTCAGGGCATCAATTTTTGAGAATCAATTTATATTAAAACATGAATTTATTAAACGATTACGTAAAAGATATGAAATAGAGGGTATAGAAATACCATTCCCAATAACCACAGTAAATTTGAATAAAAAAGAATAAACATTCATCAAAGGATAAGGGGTGTGTATAACATTTTTATGTTATGCTTTAAATATTTTATAATTTCAATAAAATTTATTAATTTTGTTTAAAATTTTATAATTATGAAAGAATTACTAGAAAACATCGATAAATACTTGGCTCTGCCCAAGGATCATAAGCGAGATTTCCTGGATCAGCTATATCAATATCTCGTAAATAACAATGCTACAGCAGTAGACTACCAAAAAGTAAAAATACAATCTACAGCAGCCATCTGTCCAGACTGTA
>JASEGF010000043.1:0-7445 GCA_030017935.1 Bacteroidales bacterium
TCTTCTCTATTTTTTAAAATAAAATATTAAAATTGACTTTTTAAGGGACGACTATATAGCATCAAAAAATTTATTACTATTTTTTTAAAATTTTTCTTTTAAATCAAAAAACTATTATCTTTGTAATCTCAAATAATTTATGGCAAATAAAGTAGAAATAGTAAATAAAAAAGCTAAATTTGAATATACAATTTTAGATAAATATGAGGCTGGCGTAGTGCTCACAGGTACTGAGATCAAAAGTATTAGACAAAATAAAGCTTCTCTTTCTGATGCTTATTGCGTTTTTAAAGATGGAGAATTATGGGTTAAAAATATACATATTTCTGAATATATTAATGGTACTTATAATAATCATGATCCTAAACGAGATAGAAAATTACTTTTACATAAATATCAACTTAAAAGGTTAGAATCTAAAATAAAAGAATCTGGATTAACAATAGTACCTCTACGTTTGTATTTGAACGATAAAGGTCTTGCTAAATTAGAAATCGCTTTAGTGAGAGGCAAAAAGGAGTATGACAAGCGCGAAGCTATTAAAAAAAGAGAAAGTGAACGTAATATTTCAAAATATTTTAAACCATGAAAATCGTTTTAATAGGATATGGTAATGTAGGTTGGCACCTTAGTAGATTTCTAAAAATGTATTTCGATCAATTAGAAATCGTAACCAATAATCCTATTGATACAGATAATTTTACTTTCCGCACAGACATTCCTCAGGATGCAGATATGTACATAATCACTAGACAAGAAAGATATGTTGCTGAAACATCAAAAAATGTAAGTGCTAAAAATGCGATAGTAGTACACACTTCTGGTACTTTGTCAGCAAATGTATTAGATAATCATAAACATTATGGTGTTCTATATCCTTTGCAAACTTTTAGAAAAAGTAAACCTTTATCTATTACAAACATTAATTTTGCAATTGAATCATCAGATAAATATACTTTAGATACATTAAAATTTATTTGTGAAAGCATTCATCAGGATTATGTTATAGTTGATAGTGAGCAACGACTGGCCTTACATACTACAGGTGTTTTAGTTTCTAATTTTCCGAATTTTCTTTATGTAATTGCTTACAATCTTTTAGATAAATATAATTTGTCTCATGAAATTATTAAACCTCTTATCAGGGAAACTACTGATAGACTCGAGCAATATAATCCTTCAGAAGTGCAAACAGGACCTGCAGTTAGAGGCGATAGTGAGATAATAAAAAAACATTTAGATTTTCTGCAAAATGTATCTACTGATGCAGCAGAAATATATGAGATATTGAGTAAAGCTATAATTAAATATTATAATAAATGAAAAATTATAAAGAAAGGCTAAAAAATATAACTACTATAATATTAGATTATGACGGAGTAATGACTGACGGTAAAATGTATATAACTGAAGATGGGAAAGAAATAAGAGCAGGCAATGTTAAAGATGGATATATTCTACAACTATTGATGAAAAAAGGGTTCAATGTAGTGATATTAAGCGGTAGTAATGCTAAATCAATCATGTGGCGATCTAAATCATTGAAAATAAATGATATACATTTAGGTGTTGTTAATAAACTTTATGAATACGAACTAATTAAACAAAAACTTAATATTACTGATGAAGAAATATTATTTATCGGCGATGATCTACCAGATTATGAGCTAATGAATAAAGTCGGCATATCTGTATGCCCTGCTGATGCTGCTCAAGAGATCAAAGAAATAGCAGATTATATATCAAGATATGGTGGTGGCAAAGGATGTGTGAGAGAAATAGGTGAACAAATTTTAAAAGCACAAAATAAATGGATGGACAAAGATTGCTTCGAATGGTAAAATCAATTGGTAATTTTTTCAAATTGATTAGATGGCTAGACTTATTGTTTATAGCCCTAATATTTTTTCTAGTTTATCAACAAATATTAATTCATTTCTACGCTCTTGATGGCACTGCGATGCCTATAAGTACATTAGAATATATTTTAATATCACTATCATTTATTCTTATGTCTGCTGCTGGCTATGCTCTTAATGATTATTACGATTATGGCATGGATGAGATCAATAAACCCGATAAATTAATATTACACCATAAACTACCATATAAAACAGGGCTCTATTCCTTCATAATTCTTATCACATTAGGAATAATACTCAGTTTTTATCAATGCTTAGTGTGGAAAAATGGCGAAATATTTATTATTTACTTGTTTATAGCAGCTATGTTTTGGTTTTATAGTACTAAATATAAAAGAGAACTAATTATAGGGAATATAATAATTAGCTTAATAGCAGCTCTTACTATAATATTACCTTGGCTAATAATAATTTTTGAAGGTATGGATGCCCATTTATTACCTGTAAGTATGTGGAAAACTATGAATTTTTTCATTTTTAGCTATGCATTTTTGTCATTTTTCATCACTTTTGCTAGGGAGATTGTCAAAGACATACAAGATATTGAAGGAGATAAGGCATATGATTGTCAAAATATTCCTATCAAATATGGCATTAAAACAGCTAAATATGTAATTACAATTTCAATGATCTTAATTTTAATCGGGCTTATATACATATCAGTCAGACTATTCTCTAGTGCCTATGATATTATGGGATATTTCTTTACATTTGTATTAATACCATTTGGCATATACATTATCATAATGACATTAAGGTCAAAAGAAAAATCTCAATGGAAAAATCTAAGTGATACAATGAAGGTTTATATGCTGGCTGGCATTTTGTCTATGATTTTTATAACAATATAAAAATTTAAGCAAAAAAGTTTTAAAAAATTTACATAGTCGTCCCTTAATAAGTAATTTTAAATATTTTATATGAAAAAAATAAAAAAATATGGGTTTTAGCTCTTAAAAATTTAGAATTGCAGCTTTCCAGATGATTATCCAAAAAACGCGTTGTATAAGGGTATTACTATGCGCCCATTAGCTGCAACTTTACGATATAAAGTCCTGGGTTGTGAATTGCTAACATTTTGATAACTTTGCAAAAGCGTTTGCAACAACTAAATCCCAGTTTTTTGTGCCTTGCTTGTTGTGAATTGCTAACATTTTGATAACTTTGCAAAAGCGTTTGCAACAAAATTCAATTTTTTCGTTTTTGATAAACTGTTGTGAATTGCTAACATTTTGATAACTTTGCAAAAGCGTTTGCAACTATAGCATTAGTGATAAAGACTATCACAATGTTGTGAATTGCTAACATTTTGATAACTTTGCAAAAGCGTTTGCAACAAAGCGAAACTAAACACGCAAGGTGCAGTGGTTGTGAATTGCTAACATTTTGATAACTTTGCAAAAGCGTTTGCAACTTCTACAAAAAAATCTACCGCTAAAATATCGTTGTGAATTGCTAACATTTTGATAACTTTGCAAAAGCGTTTGCAACAAAGGATAGCTTAAATGTAGGCTCTTTTGTGTTGTGAATTGCTAACATTTTGATAACTTTGCAAAAGCGTTTGCAACTTTGTGTCCTTGTAGCCCAAAAACACCTTCGTTGTGAATTGCTAACATTTTGATAACTTTGCAAAAGCGTTTGCAACCTTAAAAAGAATATTCTCTAACACAAATCTGTTGTGAATTGCTAACATTTTGATAACTTTGCAAAAGCGTTTGCAACTTACTCTGATACTGCACTCCGATTTTTTCAGTTGTGAATTGCTAACATTTTGATAACTTTGCAAAAGCGTTTGCAACATTAGCCATTTATCGAAACATTTACATTACGTTGTGAATTGCTAACATTTTGATAACTTTGCAAAAGCGTTTGCAACAGTGCTATTATCAATTTCCCATCGATAGCTGTTGTGAATTGCTAACATTTTGATAACTTTGCAAAAGCGTTTGCAACTTCATCAGAAAAAGCTAAATAATCAGTCGAGTTGTGAATTGCTAACATTTTGATAACTTTGCAAAAGCGTTTGCAACGATACTAATTTTAGTAACTTTAAAACTTATGTTGTGAATTGCTAACATTTTGATAACTTTGCAAAAGCGTTTGCAACAAGCTGTTAGAACAGCATTTAATAACTTTTGTTGTGAATTGCTAACATTTTGATAACTTTGCAAAAGCGTTTGCAACAGCCAATAAATGTGCATACTGGCAAATTCAGTTGTGAATTGCTAACATTTTGATAACTTTGCAAAAGCGTTTGCAACAGTTGGAGTTTTTCCCATATGGCAAATTTAGTTGTGAATTGCTAACATTTTGATAACTTTGCAAAAGCGTTTGCAACAGATACAAGCTCGGATGTATGTATAGACTAGTTGTGAATTGCTAACATTTTGATAACTTTGCAAAAGCGTTTGCAACCAAATAATTTTTTTTACCTGTTAGTTGAATGTTGTGAATTGCTAACATTTTGATAACTTTGCAAAAGCGTTTGCAACTTAATGAATTTTTATAATTACCAATAGAAAGTTGTGAATTGCTAACATTTTGATAACTTTGCAAAAGCGTTTGCAACTATGGTACCGCCCACCGACGTGGCATACCGGTTGTGAATTGCTAACATTTTGATAACTTTGCAAAAGCGTTTGCAACTACAATTTCATTAATGTCGTCTAAAAAGTAGTTGTGAATTGCTAACATTTTGATAACTTTGCAAAAGCGTTTGCAACTCAATATATTCGCATACAGGCAATTTCAAGTTGTGAATTGCTAACATTTTGATAACTTTGCAAAAGCGTTTGCAACATAATTATTAACATACCACCTTCGATGTCAGTTGTGAATTGCTAACATTTTGATAACTTTGCAAAAGCGTTTGCAACTTGCTAAAAGTGAGCGATTGGTCTCCTCTAGTTGTGAATTGCTAACATTTTGATAACTTTGCAAAAGCGTTTGCAACTAGATTGTGCAGGTTTCAACCCAAGTTTAGGTTGTGAATTGCTAACATTTTGATAACTTTGCAAAAGCGTTTGCAACAAGTAGTAGTTTTTTGCGAAGAGCAAGTTAGTTGTGAATTGCTAACATTTTGATAACTTTGCAAAAGCGTTTGCAACTCTGGTTCTAAACTCTGTATCAAGTTACTCGTTGTGAATTGCTAACATTTTGATAACTTTGCAAAAGCGTTTGCAACCCTACATAAAAAACTCTTGCTGCGTATTCAGTTGTGAATTGCTAACATTTTGATAACTTTGCAAAAGCGTTTGCAACTACAATTTCATTTATGTTGTCTAAAAAGTAGTTGTGAATTGCTAACATTTTGATAACTTTGCAAAAGCGTTTGCAACGAGCCCCCATCATTATTGACATTAAAACCAGTTGTGAATTGCTAACATTTTGATAACTTTGCAAAAGCGTTTGCAACGCGAAGGATAGTGAGCGTTTAGCTAGTCTAGTTGTGAATTGCTAACATTTTGATAACTTTGCAAAAGCGTTTGCAACCAAAGAAGAAATAAAAATGCTAAAAAAAATGTTGTGAATTGCTAACATTTTGATAACTTTGCAAAAGCGTTTGCAACGTCGATTAAAACAAGGTCGGTTGTGTCTACGTTGTGAATTGCTAACATTTTGATAACTTTGCAAAAGCGTTTGCAACTAGTTTAAAACGTCTTGCTGATTTGTAGCCGTTGTGAATTGCTAACATTTTGATAACTTTGCAAAAGCGTTTGCAACTCAGCAAATAGCTATGCAAGCGGGGTTAGAGTTGTGAATTGCTAACATTTTGATAACTTTGCAAAAGCGTTTGCAACATTTTACCTGTTAGTTGTATATATTCTTGTGTTGTGAATTGCTAACATTTTGATAACTTTGCAAAAGCGTTTGCAACGCTGGTTCTATCGAAATCTCGCTGTCATAGGTTGTGAATTGCTAACATTTTGATAACTTTGCAAAAGCGTTTGCAACTTAGAAACCTAGCTGGTTACAGGTGTTATGGTTGTGAATTGCTAACATTTTGATAACTTTGCAAAAGCGTTTGCAACGCTGTTCTCGTCTGTTAGCACGAAAGGGTCGTTGTGAATTGCTAACATTTTGATAACTTTGCAAAAGCGTTTGCAACAACTAAAAAAAAAAATAAGCAAGGCTCCTGGTTGTGAATTGCTAACATTTTGATAACTTTGCAAAAGCGTTTGCAACAAACAATATTATTCTGAAGATAAAGATATAGTTGTGAATTGCTAACATTTTGATAACTTTGCAAAAGCGTTTGCAACGCGTTCCATTAGTCCATCTGCTCAAAAAGTGTTGTGAATTGCTAACATTTTGATAACTTTGCAAAAGCGTTTGCAACAATGGACTAACAGTAGAAAAGAAAGGACGTGTTGTGAATTGCTAACATTTTGATAACTTTGCAAAAGCGTTTGCAACCGTCAATATAAGTTATTATTACAATTAATGGTTGTGAATTGCTAACATTTTGATAACTTTGCAAAAGCGTTTGCAACACTTCCACGTCTATCATCTTAAGCAAAACCGTTGTGAATTGCTAACATTTTGATAACTTTGCAAAAGCGTTTGCAACGAGGTAAGATATATTGGCTTCTAAAAATATGTTGTGAATTGCTAACATTTTGATAACTTTGCAAAAGCGTTTGCAACAGTTACTACGATTTTTTCAAATTTTTTTGGGTTGTGAATTGCTAACATTTTGATAACTTTGCAAAAGCGTTTGCAACTTTATTCAAATAAAAAACTTAAAAGCAATAGTTGTGAATTGCTAACATTTTGATAACTTTGCAAAAGCGTTTGCAACGAGCGGGTGCATTTTTCTAATATTAAAGTAGTTGTGAATTGCTAACATTTTGATAACTTTGCAAAAGCGTTTGCAACATAATTGTTTTAATTAACAATAAAATAACAGTTGTGAATTGCTAACATTTTGATAACTTTGCAAAAGCGTTTGCAACTTAACAGGAGAAGTAATTCATGTAATGCAGGTTGTGAATTGCTAACATTTTGATAACTTTGCAAAAGCGTTTGCAACAGAACTGTTAAAAGAGGCTGAAGCTGCGAAGTTGTGAATTGCTAACATTTTGATAACTTTGCAAAAGCGTTTGCAACAGACCACCCCTCTCTGTGCGATGAATAAAGACTTTGAGAGGGTTACTTGAGAGCAAAAAAACTGCAAACGTTTAAAAAAAAAGCACTCTTTTGAGTGCTTTTTTATTTAAAATAATTCTAATTGAATAGGTCTATCCGGTGGTTCTTCTCGTTTTTGACCAATAAAAATTTCAATATTTTCAAATTGTCTATCGGTCAATTCTATTACAGCCACCATACCTTCATCAGGCATTAGACTTTTTACTTGATTTTTATTCGCTGCTAGGTACTCACCACTTGCAGAATTACGTATGTACACGCTAAATTGAAACATAGAAAATCCCAAGCTTTGAAGATCTTTATGAAATTTAGCTGCTTTTTTTCTTTGCTCGGCAGTCTCTGTCGGCAAATCATATAATACTATTAACCACATAC
>JASEGF010000043.1:7455-12325 GCA_030017935.1 Bacteroidales bacterium
TTGTTGTTGCATAATTTTTGGGTATTTCTGGTAATTTTAATTTTGTTTTTTTATCACTCAAAAATTGCTGATAAGAGTCAGCTGTATGCTGCGTAGCTACCATTAGTGGGCTAGTTTTTTTATTAATTATCACATCCATAGTTAGAATGGATAATAATTCTTTTTTCAGATTAGTTGTCAGTTCATCTGGTATGTCTTCTTTAGCTGCTAAACAAAAAACTGTGAAATCTACAAATGGCCTATATGGTTCCATCAGATCGTCTGCTAAACAAAATGCATTGTATTGATTTTTGTGAAAAAGTCCCAAACTAGGATGTAGTCCACTACCTACTATAGCTTTAGCTATCGACGAACGTACTATAGCATAACCGTAATTTAGTAAATGATTAGGTGGATCTCCATATCTATCTCTTATAAAATCTAAAGTAAATAAGTGTTTCCAATAAAAAGTAGAAGCATATGCTTCTCTATTAGTAGTATCTCCTGAGCGTACGTCTTTGCTAGCATTTATTAAAAGCTCAACAGAAATTTCTGGCTTTAGTATAGATAGTATCTTAGCTTGATTAATAATTTTTTGTTTGATAATACTTGCCCATAATTGCTTTTTTTGTGGTAGAGTAATAGATATTTGTTTCTGTATCCTTTTAGAATGTAAAGAATTACCATATATTGGTAGATTTAGTGATATAGGTAAATGCTTCTGATCACACGATATTACTACAATATTTTCCTCTGCTAATGCAGATAATGCATAATGTGTAATAGTAATTTGCGGATGATCTAATACGATAAATCCTAAATCTGATAGAGCAAACGATACCTGCTTCACATCTGATGTCGGGTCATTTGCATCTTTAATCTCCGCCCATAAAAGCTTATTTTTTATACTTAAATGAGCAGGATTCCCAAAATAAATTGTGCGTTTAAGCATGTTTTTAATTTTTATTAAAATATTTTTTTGTAATCGACTATCTCTCCTAAGTAATTAATCCTTACTTTAATTGGGTTTTCTTTTATTAATGCATTAATAGAACGTACCCTCTTAAACATATTAATTTTTGCATAACAATCAAACTCATCAACACTAGTATCACTATGCTTTCTAAAAGAATAATAAGATGAAGAAATTTTTTGTACTCGGTATAAATGATTAGAAAGTATAGCATAATTCTTATCATTAATATATTGGTCAAACTCTTCATTAGATAGTCCGAGTATAAACATTTCGTTCGCTTGAAAGCTAAAAACAAAATCCCATGAAGGGTCAGGCAAATTATTTAGAAAATCTTGTGGATATTTATCAGGTTCTTCTAAAATATGATCCCATATTTTATCAGGATGTTCTATTATAATAGGGAGGTTATATTTTTTGCGTTCTACAGCATGCCAGAAGTTGCAAAGATGCTCTTGATATTTTTCATTTTTATCTTTGTAGAGTGCTACATGATGATTATTAGCAGGTTTCACAAATGTTATTGGCTCGCCATTGGCATTATATCTGATAGATCTTATACTTTTATTATCTAGACCAGTTGAAACGCGCACCCTGTGTATAGGTATTTTTTTTACTTCATTGAAGTAGATTTCCTCTTTTTTATTTTTTCTATTAGATAATATCTCTTTTATTTTTTTATCAATGGCTTTTTGTTCTACTTTATCCTCAGTTATAGGTTTTTTGATAACATATTCATATTTATAACACTTAACGTCTTTTATAGGATTTGTATTATTAATATCAGAATATATGAGCACTTTCTCTTTTTTAATATCATTCCATAGTTTTTTTGTGTCATTATTATATTTTTCAAGTAAATCCATAATTTGACTACGAATGTGATTATTTACTACTAGATTTACATTGTCGATAGCATATTTCAGATCTTTAAATTCACTAAGAGCTATGCGGCCATAGTAGCTTTCTTCATGTAGAGCTCCACGTGGTGTTAATATGCGAGTCTGCAATATTTTGGGCTTATTTCCTATATAAACTATTCTTTTTGAATAAGTAGCTACTTTTTTACCTGGTTTAAAAGAAATAAGTATATCCTTTATGCTTTGTTTTACCTGTTCACGAGAGGGATGTGGTTGATTTGCTAAATATTTATGCAACAATCTTAAATTTTTCTCATTAGGATTATATACAGTATCCAATATTTCTTGATTTAATTGCTTCAAATATTCATTAATTTTTTCTTTACTTTCAGCAGAGCTTAATGTATTTATTCTCTGAATAATACTACGTGAGGTACTAGCTATAGTAATAGCATCAATGGCATGATGACGATGATCTGAACGTTTATTTTCAAATATTTCAACTAATTGCGATTTATTTTCATCAGATAGTTCAATATTATTCATAAGTTCAGTATTAATTTCACTAATAATATCTTTATATCCCCAAAGTTCTCGAAGTCTAGCAGTTATAGTACCAGTGGTTACTAATACATCTTTGGAGATATCCATACATATCTCACTAGCTTTACGAGTAATGTATTGCGATATCCTTAGGTCTCTATCTATGAAATCTTGAGGAATATCTTTTTCACTCATTAGCAAATATTTATATTTTTTGTATGAGATACTTTTCTTTTCTTTCAATTTTTCTACGAGTGCTAGGTAGGTTTTAAATTGTTCTTGACCTTTGCTTTGCATGTAATCATAGGCCGTCATATTCCCTTTTGTCCTATTACAGTTCGCATGTACTAATATTTTATTGCTCCTAGAATCGTCGAAAAGTTTAGATTGTGGTATTATATGGTCCACATCTATAGCATCACCTGTTAAAGCGTCAGTGAGAGAAATAAATTCTCCACAATATATACATTGCTGTTGCAAAATATTAGTACCTTCAGGGCTAAGCTCTTTGTATAATTTATATTTTTCTATCAATTTACGTGTAGGAGTAAGTTTATACTCGTTTTTTAATATATTTTCAATTTCTTTATTTTCTTTAGTATTTCTTTTAATAGCATTTGAGATACCTTGTTTTTCTTTTTTACTAGTTTTTAGTTCTCTGGCCAGCTCTATATGGATAGCGAAATTATTATTTTCTCTTTCTTCCCTACTAATTAATCCATTATTTTCATCGATGATTTCATTTACCACATGTATCATTTGATTTAGAATTTTTTCTACAATAGGCTGTCTAAGGCTATTTTTAGGCAATAGAGGTATTTTATTTTTGAGAGGTCTTATGTAGTTTTCATCTTTACTGATAGCATTTGAGAAATTATATCCTGCTATCTGGCAAGCTTCGCTGTATATCATTCCTTTCATTAGATAAGGTAGAGTTTTTCTAATAGCTTTCATAGATAGGCTACCGTATTTTAGAGAGGTCATATTTATGTCAGATAGTTTATCTGCTGCAGTGGAGCTAAAATTAAAATTTTTCTTAAGTGCTTTAATACATTCTTCTTTATCCACTACAGAATACAATATATGCCAGAGTTTATATAAAGGTTCATTCACTACATTAGGGTCTATCATTTCTAAAGTTGTTTCTTTTATTTCTCCAGTACTTTTATCTAATATTTGCTGTTTATAATTGATAATTTTAATATCTAATTTGAAAATATCTGGTGAAAAATATTCATCTTTGAGAGCTTTTCTAATGAGGGCTAATAAATCATTACCTTTTATTCCATTTTTACTAAGTTTATCGAAATACCATTCATCTTTGGATAAATTTAATATTTTATATAATTGCTCTATAGATAATGAGTCTTTAACCTGTAATTCATTAAAAATTTTATTTTTTTCATCTATAGAAAGTTCATACATTTTATAAGTTTTTTTATTTTTAATGGTAATATTATTAATAGTTTGCCAGATTCTATGTATTTGAAATAAAGGATTGGTCCTAGCTACTACTGGAGGGCCAACATATTTTTCTATTATACTACCATCATTATTTTTTATTTTAATGGTTTTACCCTCTAATGTACACACACCTAGTAGATGTTTTTGAGATTTTAATGGTCTTTGATAAAAAATAATATGTTGTATTTTATTTACAAAATCTTCAGACAAAATGTCTGGATAATATTCTTTTTGCTTACTTATTATTTTTTCAAATTCTTCTTCATAGGCTTTTCTAGGGAAAATTTGCTCTTTTACTCTATAATGTTCATTATTTTTTAATTCTCTATAAAAGTACTGGCCTACAGTGATATTTTCATTTTTAATAGTTTTATATCTTGTATCAATATTTTTTTTATAATCAGATTTACTATTAGCATCTGACTCATCCTGCTCTATTCTCATTTGCTTATATCCACGGCGTTGAGCTAGATGGTATAATATTCTGCCAAGTTCTGATAAAGATATTTGTTCATTTAGAGCGTTATTTCTAAGTTCCCATAATTTATTTTTTTCTATATTAATTAAGCTTTCATCCCATAATCCTTTATCTAACAATGTTTTTATTAAAGACTGATTGCGTTTTTTCTTTCTAAAATACATACGTCTTTGCATACGTTTCTTACGTCTTTCAATATTTGGAGAGGCAGTATTTCCAGAGTTAAATTGAATAGCATCTTGGGCATCTATGGGGATTATTCTAACACCAGATTTTATTAAATCAATTTCTCCATTTTCATTGTTTTTTTCTATCAATGCCCACCCAATGGAGGTTACACCTAAATCTAATCCTAAAATTTTCATATTTTTAAAATTTTTTATTTATGCAAATATAATATTTTATCTAAAATATGCCGATTTTTAAATAAAAATTATTTTTAAAAATTATTTTTTTGTTATTTAAAAATAATTATTATTTTTGCATATCAAAATGTTAGCAATTCACAATAAGGACTTTAAGTCCGTTGTGAAAACAGTAGAGGCGGGGCAACTCGCCTCTTTTATTTTATCT
>JASEGF010000044.1 GCA_030017935.1 Bacteroidales bacterium
AAAACATATTTATTTCAAAACAAAATTTTTATCCAATAGGATGAACCTGCTTTTAGCAGGTTCATCCTATCCCTTCTAAATACTTTTTGCTTCCTGTTAAAAAATTAAAAAATTTTTTTATTCCATTTTTTATTTTTATCTTTGACAAATTATATTTGCAACGCATGAGGGTGCAATCAGTTTTAAATAATGATATTATTGAAGATATTATTAATAATACTCAAGTAGCTTATTTATCAACAATTGATGATGAGGGAAATCCCTATGTAGTGCCAATGAATTTCGCCTATGAAGATGGCATTATTTATATGCATAGCGGACAAAAAGGCAAAAAAATTAGCTATATGACTAAACATCCTTTTGTTAGAATTGCTTTCTCTAATAGTGAAAATTTAGGTTATCAAAGTGAGAATGTGGCTTGTAGTTATTATATGAAATATAAAAGTGCTATTATTGAAGGTTTTGTTAATTTTATTGAAGATTTTGATACTAAAATAATGTATTTAAACAAAATTATGAAAAAATATACTGGTAGAAGTGATTTTGAATATAATAAGCCTTCAATTGATAATGTCGTTGTATTTACTATTAAAATTACTAAAATGACAGGTAAAACCTTAGGATATTAACACAAAAAAATAATATTATGAAAACAATTTTAGATTTAGAACCCAAAAATGTGTGGAAATTTTTTCACGAACTTACTCAAATTCCTCGTCCATCAGGTAAAGAGGAAAAAGTAAGAGAATATTTAGTTAAATTAGCTAAAGATAATAATCTAGAAGTAATGGTAGATGAGATTGGTAATGTAATAATGAGACGTCCTGCAAGTCCAGGTTATGAAAATCGCAAAATAGTTACTCTACAGGCTCATATGGATATGGTGCCACAAAAAAATATGGATAAAACTTTTGATTTCGAAAAAGATCCTATTCAAACAATCATAGATGGAGATTGGGTAAAAGCTGATGGCACTACTCTGGGAGCTGATAATGGGATAGGTTTAGCTGCTATATTAGCTGTGCTTACTGATAAAAATTTACAAACTGGAATGATAGAAGCATTGATTACTATTGATGAAGAACGGGGTATGACAGGTGTTTTTGGACTGAAACCAAATGTTTTAAAAGGGGATATTTTATTAAACCTCGATAGTGAAGATGAAGGAGAAATATTTATAGGATGTGCTGGCGGTATGGATGCTAGCATCACTTTTAATATTTCTCGCGAGCCTGTGCCTGCTGGCTATAAAGCTTTTCAAGTAGAAATAAAAGGTCTCAAAGGTGGTCATAGTGGATTAGATATTCATTTAGGTAGATTAAATGCTAATAAAGGGGTAAATAGATTTATAAAATATGTCATGGATCATCTTGATGGTTTATTAGTATCTTTTGACGGTGGATCACTCCGTAATGCTATACCGCGTGAAGCTAATGCTATTATACTTGTTCCTGAAAATAAAGTAAAAGAGCTTGAAGAAATCAAAAATACTTTTGATACAAATTTTCATAATGAATTTGGTGATGTAGAGCCTAATCTACAATTTAATATTAAAGAAACTCAATTACCATCTAGTTATATCAAAAAAGATATTGCTGATAAAATAGTTAAAGCAATCTATGGATGTCCTAATGGCGTTCTGAGGATGAGTACCGAAGTAGAAGGGTTAGTAGAAACATCTAATAATCTAGCTTCTGTGAAGACATCTGATGACAAAGTAGAAATACAATGTCTGATGAGATCTAGCATAGATAGTGCTAAAGAAGCTGTAGGTGAAAAAATAAAAAGTGTTTTTGAACTAGCTGGTGCTCAAGTAGTCCTCAGTGGCGCTTATCCAGGCTGGAAACCAAATCCTAATAGTGAAATCTTAGGTTTAGCAAAAAAAATATATCAAGAAAAATATGGGAAAAATCCTGAAATAAAAGCCGTGCATGCTGGTCTAGAATGTGGACTCATCGGTAGCAAATACCCTAATCTAGAAATGATATCTTTCGGTCCTACTATAGTAGCTCCTCATAGTCCAGATGAACGTGTTAATATTGATAGTGTCAAAAAATTCTACGATTTCTTATTGGAAATTGTAAAAAATATCCCTAATAAAAACTAAAAAATATTAATATTTTGAGTGTATATAGTAAAAATTTTAAGCATCAGCTTATTTGGCAAAAAAGTCTAGAGTTAGTACAAGATATTTATGTTCTTACTAGGCAGTTACCTATTGCTAAACAAAAAAATGTGATTACTCAATTGAGAAATAATGTTGATGCTTTACACTCAAATATTGCTTTGTCTCTTATTAAAATTTATTCTAATAGCTATAATGACATTATTCTGGAATCATTGGATTTATGTGATAATTTGAGAGTACAAATTTTGTTTTTACTAAAAGAACAGTATATTACAGAAATAATGGCTAATGATAAATTAGAAAAAATAAATGCTATCTATCAAGCTCTTTATGAGTTATTAAAAGAAAAAAATTTACCCTACTCTGCTAATTAAATTATTACCAGTTTTATATTTATTTTTGATGTAGTTTGTTGCATTTAAAATTAGACTTTTTTAGTAACTTTGCCTATGCTTTCCATAATTATACCTACAAAACAAAGAGAAAATATTTTCTATGAGACTGTATTAGCTTTAGAACAAGCACTACAATTTTTTAATTATGATTATGAAGTTATCATTGTGAATAATGATGATAAATCATTATCTATTGCTCTGCCTAGTGATTTTAAACTGATTAATTGTAATACCGGTGGTGTAGCTGCTGCTAGAAATATGGGAGCAAAATATGCTAATGGAGATATACTATTATTTCTAGATAATGACATACTTATATCATCTGAAAGTCTAAAAAAGGGTCTAGATTATTTTATCAATTTATCTAATCTAAATGATAAAATGGTACTTAATTTTAATTGGGTTTATCCCCAAAATATTTATGACACCATATCTCAAAACTCTTTTGGTAGATACATGCTTTATTACGGATTTGATAAATATGAAGGCAAGGCATGGACAAATATCACTTTTGATAAAAATAATGATTACATTAAAACTAATATGTTTACTTCTTGCGCTTTTTTTATTAAAAAATCTATATTTTCACAAATTGGAGGTTATAATGATAATTTCAAGTTCGCTGGTTATGAAGATAATGACTTCAAAGAAAAATTAATAAAAAATGGTATCGATATCTATCTTTTGCCCAATATTTATGTATATCATAATGAAAAAGATTATTTAGATCTTAAAAAATTTTTAGAAAGAAAATATAGATCTGCCTATACTCGCAAACAAGCTGTAGACCTAGGAGATAGGAATTTATTATTGCAACATTCTTTTCTCAAAAAATTCATTCTAAACATTATTTGGTTTTTTAGAAATTTTTTTATTTCATTTGTAAATAATTTTTTTAAAGCTAAAAAATTTGATTTTATAACTTTTAAAATAATTGATGCTTTATTAGCAGCTTACATTTACAAAGGTTACAATAGTAAATAATTTTTAAAATGGCGAAAAAATTAGTTTACATTATTTCAGACATAGACAAGGCCCTGGAGTTTGAATGGGCAGCTACTTATTTATCGCCATATTTTGATATGCAATTTATACTACTTAATCCATCTGATTCAGATTTAGAAAATTTTTTAAAAAAAAATAATATTCCTGTTTATAGAGTAATATATAGAGGCAAAAAGGATTTAATTCCTGCTTTCAAAGATGTTTATCGAATATTAAAAAAAATTAAACCAGATATAGTACATTGCCATCTTTTGACAGCTAATATTATTGGTTTATCAGCTGCTAAACTTACTAAAGTAAAAAAAATAATTTACACAAGACATCATTCATCCTATCATCATGTTTATCATAAGCACGGCATAATGTATGACAAAATAAGTAACAAGCTGGCCACAATCATTGTAGCTATCAGTCCGATAGTTAAAGACATCCTCGTAAAATGGGAAAAAGTTCCTGAAAAAAAGGTAAAAATAATACCTCATGGCTTACCAGAAAATCTTTTTAGCAATATCAATGATGAAGATATAGTATTGATAAAGACCAAATATAATTTTTATGGTTATAAACCTGTCATAGGTGTCATTTCTAGATTTACCGAATGGAAAGGTGTGCAATATATCATTCCAGCTTTTAAATTATTATTAAATGAATACCCAAATGCCAAATTAGTTCTAGCAAATGCTATTGGAGATTATGAATCTGAAATTAATAAATTGTTAATGCAATTGCCTGTTGATTCTTATGTAAAAATAAATTTCGAACCTAATATGCCCGCACTTTTTAAAACTTTTGATGTTTTCGTGCATACTCCTATAGATAATCATTCAGAAGCTTTTGGGCAAGTATACATAGAAGCTCTAGCTGCTGGTATACCTATGGTTTGCACTCTGAGCGGTATAGCTAATGAATGTGTTAAACACTTGGAAAATGCCATCATAGTAGATTATAAAAATACTGATGCTATTTATAATGGGATAAAATTAATATTAGAAAATAAAAATATTAGAGACAAATTAATTAAAAATGCCCCTATCTCTGTCAAACAATATACTGTAGAAAATAAATTTAATTTATTAATAAATCTATATGATGAATGAAAATATCCTTGTAAGCATAATCGTACCAGTATATAATGGTGAGAAATATATAGCAGACACTATTCAAAGTGTGATAGATCAAACTTATAAAAATTGGGAATTAATAATTGTAGATGATGGATCTACAGATAATACAGCAGATGTAGTCAAGCAATTCAATGATAGTCGTATTTCATATATTAAAAAAAATAATACTGGTGTATCTGATACTAGAAATGTAGGTGCTATGATTTCTAAGGGTGAGATATTATGCTTCTTAGATGCAGATGATATTTGGCTTCCCGAGAATTTAGAAAAAAAAGTTAAGAAATTAATAACTGAGCCCCAATATGTATTGGTATATTCTTCAATGTTTCTTTGGGATGAACGCAGTGATTACAAAACTTGTAAAACAACAAAAAATTTTTTAGAGAACGATTGGGAGAAATTTAGAAGACTTATGGTACCTACTATTCCATCATCTGCAATCATCAAAAGAGATTATTTCTTTGAGGCAGGAATGTTTGATACTAATATTAGCACTTCAGCAGATTTTGATTTAACTATTAGATTGAGAGAATTAGGTGAGTTTATATATATGGAGGAGCCATTAGTCCTTTATCGCTGTCATCCATCTCAGATGCATAATAATATAGCACTCTACAAACATGATATGATTTATATTTTGAAAAAATATAAATCTAATACAAATCTATTTCCTACCAGACATGAATGGAGAAATTCATATAGTTTATTAAATTATTTTATCGCAGTGGAATTTATAAGGCAAAAAAAGTTTAATAAAGGGCTTATGCACCTTATAATTAGTTTTTTTTATAATCCATTATTAATTTTTACAAAAATTTATAGAAAAATAATAAAATAAACATTTTATTAATACTATAGTTTTCTCATCAAATTTTTGTATTAAAAGGATAACCCTAAAAAATTTATTCTTTGCTCAAATCATTTACACAACGTAGATTTTTTATTTGATTTTTTCTTTTTATAGCTGAAAAATAAATATTTTATCAGAAATATTTAAAGCAAATTATACTCATAAGAAATATTGTTATTGACACATTAATATTAATATTTTATCTATTAATCAAACAATTAATTCGATATATTTATTTTTTCATCTGAGCATATTTGCAATAAAAATATAATTAATTATAAATAATAAATTTAGAAGTGTTTACGTTAATATAATAAAAATGCCTATGAATGAAAATTACTCTTTAAAAAATAGAAAAAAATTTAGTAAAAAATTGAGAAAATTGCATCTAATTATCATTTCTAAGCCTTCTAAAAAGATTACAAGCCTGATAATCCAATATAGTTATTTGCCTCTATATAAAAATACTGTTTTAAATTGATTTTAGTATAAATCTAAATATTTTTGGATTTTATTTATTTTTATTCTCTTTAGAATTAGAACCGAAGGAAATTAAACTTAAATTTATATACCTTTTAGGATTTTTTCGTAAATCTTCTAAAAGTAAATTTAAATTTTGAGAGCTACTATTTAAATAATTATATAAGCTATCATTATAAATTAATTTACCTAAGGTGCCAGCTTGTGCATTAACTGAATTAATAATTTTTTGTAATTCTAAAATATCTTGATTAAGATTATTAATGACTAAATTGAGATCACTATTTTTAATTGTGTCTGAAATGTCATTGATATTACTAATAATATTATTTATTTTTTTATTATTTTCTTGGATATTTTGGCTAATACTCTCGATATGCGCCATAGATTTATTCAAATTTAATGTAGTATTTTTAATATTTTCTATTGTGAGAGTTAGATTTCTTTGCATTTCAGGATTAGCTATATTTTGTATGATAGTAACCACGCTATCAACGGAAGTAACTAAAGACATAATTTTTTCTTTTAGTGGTAAGAGCTCTGCACTTATCACATCAGTCATGCTTGGATCTACTTCACCAATTAAAAAATCTTTATCTTTTATATATTCTTTTGAATTTCCAGGTACTATTTTGATTACCTTACCCTCTAGCAAAGCACCACTAGATATGAATGCTTTAGAATCTTTAGGTACTTTATAATTTTCTTCTATTAATAATTCTACCCTCACTCTATAGCTATTAGGTATAAATTGAATATTATTTATTTTACCAATAGTAAGACCATTTAATAACACAGGACTATTAGTGTTGAGTTCGTATGCTTCATTATAATCTACATATACAAAAGTATTATCAGAAAAGACTTTCAATCCTTTTAGAAAATTAATTCCCCAAAATAAAAAGCCTATAGAAGCAATAAAAATTACAGCTATCAGTATTTTTTTGGTTTTATTCATAAATTTTTTAGCAAAATTGCAAAAAATTTTTTTAATGGATTTTAATTTTTTTACAATTAGTATATGATTTATTTGTAATATAAATAATCATAAATTGATCATAGAAATTATGCAAGATACCACAAATATTACTTAAAATAGGGTTACAAAATAAATTATAAAATTGATAAGTTTTTATATTTTTGCAATAAAAAAAGATGAGTGAATTGTATGATAATCTAAAAGAGAGATTAGTATCTCTGAGGAGGTATCTTTGACATTGATAAGATTAAACAAGATATAATTTTACTAGAAACTGGGACACAAGGTTCCGATTTCTGGCAAAATTCTAAAGAAGCAGAAAAGCTATTAAAAGAAATTAGTAGCAAAAAAAATTTTGTAGAAAAATATGATTCTGTAGAAAAGAAATTAGAAGATTTTTCTGTTTATGATGATTTTTTTAAAAACCAAGAAATATCGGAAGAAGAATATCAAAGACAATATGAGTTAGTAAAAAAAGCAATAGATGAATTAGAATTTTACAAGATGATGCAGGATGAAGCAGATAGAAATAGTGCTATAATAACAATAAATAGTGGAGCTGGAGGTACTGAAAGTCAAGATTGGGCACAGATGCTTATGAGAATGTATATCAGATGGGCAGAAAGGCATAATTTCAAAGTTGTAGAATTAGATTTGCAAGAAGGTGATGTAGCAGGTATCAAATCATGTACTTTAGAAATCGATGGAGACTATGCTTATGGATATCTAAAAAGTGAAAATGGTGTTCATAGACTAGTACGTATATCTCCATTTGATTCCAATCAAAGAAGGCATACCTCTTTTGCATCAGTTTTTACATTTCCATTAATAGATGAAACGATAGATATTGACATCAATCCAGCAGATTTAGAATGGGACACTTTTAGAAGTTCTGGTCCAGGTGGACAAAATGTAAATAAGGTAGAAACTGCAGTACGTGTGCGTCATATTCCTACTGGGATAGTCGTAGAATGCCAAGTAACACGCTCTCAACAGCAAAATAGAGAAAAAGCTTTACAAATGCTTAAATCTCGTCTTTATGAAATAGAATTAAGAAAAAAACAAGAGGAAATAGATAAACTAGAAAAAAATAAAAAGAAAATCGAGTGGGGAAGCCAGATAAGGAGCTATATCTTACATCCATATAAAATGGTAAAAGATCATCGCACTGGTATAGAAACTTCTAATGTAAATGCTGTTTTAGATGGTGATATTGATGATTTTATTAATGCTTATTTACTTTCTCAAGACGTTAAAATTTAATTGTTTATTTAGGATTGTAACCCCAAATTTTTTAATAATATGTCAGAAGAAAATTTAAATTTACCCGAAAATGCTTATAGAGAGCTCAAAGAAGGAGAAGAATATAAGCCCATTCTCAATCCAAAGAAAAATTATAAAGAAGTAACTACATGGTCTGTAGTATTGGGTCTTTTAATGGCTGTCATATTCTCTGCTGCAGCAGCTTATTCTGGTTTAAAAATAGGTCAAGTTTTCGAAGCTGCTATTCCAATATCTATAATTGCTGTAGGTGCAACTTTGGCTGCTAGAAAGTCTGATCCTTTGAGTCAAAATGTTATTATTCAATCCATTGGAGCTAGTTCAGGCGTTGTTGTCGCTGGTGCAGTATTTACTATTCCAGCTTTATATATTTTACAATCTAAATATCCCACTATTGCTATTAATTTTTGGCCAATATTTTTCTCTTCTTTATTAGGAGGCTTTTTAGGCATTCTTTTCTTGATTCCATTTAGGAAATATTTTGTAAAAGATATGCATGGTAAATTACCTTTCCCAGAGGCTAAAGCTACTACAGAAATATTAGTTACTGGTGCAAATGCGTCTAAGCAATCTTCTATCCTTTTAAAAGGTGGTATTATCGCTGGGATATATGATTTCATGATTAATTCACTGAAATTATTTCAAGAAGAATTCACATCTAGAATGTTTGGATGGGGAGCAGCTATTGCTGATCAAACAAAATTAGTTTTTAAAATGAATTCTTCTGCTTTAGTATTTAGTTTTGGTTATTTAGTGGGTTTGAAATATTCATTGATAATAGTCATGGGGTCATTACTATCTTGGTGGGTTTTTGTTCCATTAATTGGATATATTGGTGGCATGCAAGATCTAAGTGCAGAAATGATATTCCTAGAATATGTAAGACCTATTGGTATAGGAGCCATAGCTATGGCAGGTATTATTGGCATTATAAATTCTATACCAGTAGTAGCTAAATCTTTTGGACTTTTATTCAGTAAAAAGGAAACTACTAAACAAGAGATACTACGTACAGACAAAGACATTTCATCTAAATTTTGGTTGTTAGCATTAATAGTAGTGATATTCGGAATATTTTTATTTTTTATATTAAGTGTAAATCTTAATTGGTGGCAAGCAATAATAGTTTTAGTTTCATTACTTATAATAGCTTTTTTATTTACTACTGTAGCAGCTAATGCTATAGCCATAGTAGGTACTAATCCTGTATCTGGTATGACAATGATGACATTGATTTTAATGTCATTAGTATTGGTACAAGTCGGATTAAAAGGCACTACAGGCATGGTAGTAGCTATGCTTGTCGGTGGTATAGTGTGTACAGCTCTATCTACAGCAGGAGGGTTCATCACAGATCTGAAAATTGGTTATTGGGTAGGCTCCTCACCATATAAACAAGAGACTTTTAAATTTTTAGGAATATTAATTAGTGCTGCCACAGTTGGCATAGTAATATTTGTTTTAAATGAAGCATATGGTTTTGTGAAAACACCTGAACATCCTAATCCATTAGTAGCTCCACAAGCAAATGCTATGGCATCTATAATAGAACCTTTTATGCAACAAAATGCCGAAATTCCTTGGGTTCTATATCTGGTAGGTGCTATCATCGCACTATTGATAAATTTTTTGGGTATTTCTCCACTTGCTTTTGCTCTAGGTATGTTTATCCCACAAGGTCTAAATACTCCACTATTAGTTGGTGGTTTAATAAATCATTTCGTTACTAATAAAACTAAAAACAAAGAGTTAGCTAAAGCTCGTGAGCAACGTGGTACCTTATTAGCAAGTGGTTTTATTGCTGGCGCAGCTCTATTTGGTGTAATTGGTGCATTGTTATTATTTTTTGGTCTTGACCTTACTGTACCAGTATTTAAAGAATTAGTAAACGGTAAATGGCTCTGGATAGAAGGGAACGTATGGCCAGAAGTTTTTTCTCTTATAGCTTTTGCATTAATAGTTTCTTATTTTATTTGGGAAATTCGCAGAGCTAAAGTTGATAAATAATATTGATTTGTTTACATATTCTATTAATAATTTATTAACTAATAAATTATTTTGATTTTAATATATGTTGAATAGGTCTATAAAGTTATTTTAAATTTTCCTTGTAATTTTGCAGCATGGATGATTTAAAAAGAAATTTTTGTATAATTGCACATATAGATCATGGTAAATCTACATTAGCTGATAGATTATTAGAATCTACACACACTATTGATGAGAGAAAAATGATGAATCAGGTGCTAGACGATATGGACCTAGAAAGAGAACGTGGTATAACAATTAAAAGCCATGCTATTAGAATGCAATATAATTATAATGGGAAACTATATAGTTTAAACCTAATAGATACTCCTGGACATGTAGATTTTTCATATGAAGTATCTAGAGCTATTGCCTCATGCGAAGGAGCGTTATTAATAGTAGATGCCACTCAAGGCATACAAGCTCAAACCATTAGTAATCTATATCAAGCTATTGACCATAACCTTACGATTATACCTATAATTAATAAAATCGACATGGCAAATGCAGATATCGAAGGTACAAAAGATCAAATAATAGATCTACTTGGCTGTGATAGAGATGAAATAATATCAGTAAGTGCTAAACAAGGGATAGGAATAGATGATGTTTTGCACGCTATTATTGAGCGTATACCAGCCCCTTCGGGAAATCCAGATTTTCCATTAGAAGCTTTAATTTTTGATAGTATTTTTAATAGCTATAGAGGAGTGATAGCCTATTTTAGAATTTTTAATGGAACATTAAGGACAAATGACCACATAATGTTTTATTCTAATAAATCTAACTATTTAGCAGAAGAAATTGGTTATTTAGGATATAATTATGAGCCTTGCAAAGAGCTAAAAGCTGGTGATGTGGGTTATGTAATTACAGGGATTAAATCTGCTAAAGAGGTAAGAGTGGGTGATACTATCACGCATATGGATAATCCATGTGCAAATGCTATAGAAGGTTTTAAACCAGTAAAACCAATGGTATATGCTGGTGTATATCCAGTATCTCCAGATGAATATGATAATCTAAGAGAATCTTTAGAAAGATTACAGTTAAATGACCCTGCCTTAGAATTTACTTTAGAAACGTCCAATGCACTAGGATACGGATTTAGATGTGGATTTCTAGGTTTACTACACATGGAGATAGTACAAGAAAGACTAGAAAGAGAATTTAACATTGAAGTCATTATTACAGTTCCTAATGTTTCATATAAAGTTTACACTACAAAAGGAGAAATAATAGAAGTCCATAATCCATCAGGTCTGCCAGATCCATCTAGAATTGATAAAATAGAGGAACCTTTTATTAAAGCACAAATAATTACAAAAAGTGAATTCATTGGCAGTATTATTAAGCTATGCATTGATAGACGAGGTGTTTTTATAGGACAAGTCTATTTGACTACTGATCGTGTAGAACTAACATTTGAAATGCCTTTAGTTGAAATTTTATTTGATTTTTATGATAAATTAAAAAGTATCTCTAAAGGATATGCTTCTTTAGATTATTTCCAAATTGGGTACAGAGAAACAGATTTGGTAAAATTAGATATTTTATTAAATGGTGAAAAAGTAGATGCCCTTTCTACACTAATTCACAAAGATAATGCATATAATTTTGGTAGGAGAATATGTGAAAAGTTGAAAACTCTAATACCAAGACATCAATTCGATATTGCTATTCAAGCTTCTATAGGGGCCAAAATTATTGCTAGAGAAACTATTAAGGCATACAGAAAAGATGTTACTGCTAAATGCTATGGTGGCGATATAACAAGAAAAAGAAAATTGCTAGAAAAACAAAAAGAAGGTAAAAAAAGGATGAGACAAATCGGTAAAATCGAGGTTCCACAAAGTGCATTTTTATCTGTATTAAAATTAGATTAAAAAAATTATAATCATATTTAAGCAAAACATACTTTCTCAATAAAAAAATTAAATTTCAAAATAAACTTTTA
>JASEGF010000045.1 GCA_030017935.1 Bacteroidales bacterium
AGTGCTAGTAGTAAAGCTGGAGTTATAAGAACAGTTGCAGATAATAACACTGCTAGTGATTGGATAGTAGCAGATGCTACAAATCCACAATCTATTGGATATATGAATCCATATTTTACAGGCACTTTTGGTAGTGGTTGCCAGAGTAGTAGAGTACCTGGAGTTGTATATATTGATAATATCCCAGCTGTGGATGTGGGTGTTGTAGAAATCACTAAACCTAACACTGGTATCGAACTAACAAATGATGAGCAAGTTAAAGTAGTTATACGAAATTTCACATTTACAGATCTAATAAATGAAACTTTTGATGTAGTATATAAAGTAGATAATCAACCACCTGTAGTGGAGCAATTCACTGGTACAATATTAGCTCATGATACAGCTTCATTTATTTTTACTCAAACTGCTGATCTTAGTTTAATTGGAAGTACATATACAATTACTGCATATACTGACCATACTTTAGATAATTATAGTTTTAACGATACTTTACAAAAATCTATTACAAATAATCCTTTAGAATACTGTACATCTGCTGCCACATCTACGGGAGACGAAGATATATGTAGATTTATGTTAGCAGATTTAGATAATACTAGTGGTTATACTTCTGCTCTTTATACTGATTTCACTAATTTACCTGCACCAGTATTATTTATCGGGCAAGATTATCCTTTAGAATTAGAAGTATGTGATAATCCTTCATATTATTATGCTGGATATGCACGAGTATTTATAGATTGGAATCATGATGGTGAATATCAGGTACCTGATGAAGTAGTATTCGAAAGTTATTATCCAGGACAAGCAACGAATTTATTAACAGATTATATAACTGTCCCAGATTCTGCTTATATTGGATATACAGGTATGCGTGTGATAGTAAGAGAAGGTAGTGTTTTACCAGATCCATGTGGTACATATGGTTATGGCGAGACAGAAGACTACCTAGTACTAGTATTACCACGCAAAGCTATAGATGCTGGTATAACTGCTGCAAATGTGGGCTATGCACAGTATAATGGTACTACAACCACTGCAGAAGTTAAAGTTAGAAACTATGGTTATAATCCTTTGACAAACTTTAATATAATAGCAAAGAAAGATGCTCAAGTGATAAGTACTATACCATGGAGTGGTAATTTACTTCCAGATTCTTCAATAATAATGAATATACAAAATTTACCAGTAGATTCTGGACTAAATAATGTATGCTTTACAGTGCAAACACTTAATGATTCAGTACCACAAAATGATACTAGATGTGCTCAATACTTTGGTTTACCATCAGTAATATTATTTGAAGATGATATGGAGCCGACAACATTACTAACAGCAGATGCTACAGGAATGTGGGAGCACGGAGTGCCACAAGGTACAGTGATCAATCAGCCATATTCTACACCTAATGTGTGGATGACAAAACTTGCATCACCTTATCCTAATGATACAATAGGCTATTTAGAATTTCCAATACAGAATTTCTCAGGAGTAACAGATCCATACTTATCCTTCTACTATTGGGTAGCGAGTGAAAGTGGAGAAGATGGAGCATATATAGAATATTCACTAAACAATGGACAGACTTGGTTAACCTTAGGAGGCATAAATGATCCAGATGGATATCATTGGTATACAGACTATTTAACAAATGGTAAACCTGGTTATAGTGGGTCAAGTAATGGTTGGGTAGGAGCATTTATAAAGATGAGTGCACTCTCAAATAAAACAAATGTAAGGTTGAGAATAGGCTTTGTATCTGATGCTACTGTAAATGCTGATGGTTTTGCGATAGATGATATCGTAATCTCAGCATACAATGTGCCTAATAATGTAGCACTTACTGAAATAGTAACACCTACCTCACCTACTACTACAGGATCTACTCAAACAGTAAAAGTTAAAATAGCAAATGTGGGAACCAATGTTGTAACAAATGTACCTGTAAGCTATAAGATAGATGATGGCACAGCAGTTAATGGGACATATTCTGGAAGTATAAATCCTGGAGATACCGTAGAATATACATTTACACAGACATATCTAGCACCACACATAGACTACACATTGTGTGCATATAGTAGATATCCTAGTGATATAGTGAGAATAAATGATACATTGTGTATGAATATTCAATCACTACCAGCAGATTATGATATAGGAGTAGTAGAGATAATATCACCTAGAGATTCTACACCTATAGGACAACAGATAGCTGTTACCATAGCAGTGAAGAACTATGGACTAAATCCTGTATCAAATGTACCAGTGAGATATCAACTAAACTATGCAAATGATAGAAATGATGTAATCAGTCAGACCATAAATCCTGGAGATACAATACATTTCACATTCACACAGAAGTATAATGGACCTACAATGCAATATATCTTATGTGCAGAGACACAATTAAGTAATGACATGTACACCAATAATGACGCTATTTGTGAAGTGCTCGGCACCTATGTCGTAGGTATAGAAGATATCTTAGACGAGAATGATGGAATGGTGATATATCCAAATCCAAGTACTGGAGCGCTAAACATATTACTAGAAACTACGCTGGCATCAGAAGGTACATTGATAATAAGGAATCCATTAGGAGAGCTGGTATATAGTGAAAATATCAGTGTGAATGCTGGTAGAAATGAACTACGACTAGATCTCACAAATCAAGCAGCAGGCTTATATCATTGTACAGTGATGTTAGGAGATAAAGTATATAATAGAGTGATAAGTATTCAAAAATAATCACAATACTATATGAACATAAAAAAGGGCATAATTTTATGCCCTTTTTTTGTTGTTATGTTGAAATATTTATAATATGAATGATTTCTTGAAAATTATTGATAGAAAAATCAAGAAAATTTTTGGATAATATACAGTTTTGTTATCACTAAAATATAAAAAAGTGTGATTTATTATTTTAAAAATAAACCACACTTATAAAGGATATTTTTTTAAAAATCTTAATTTAAATCAAAAATATTTTTGCAAGAGCATACATCATCTTCTTCTAAAGATGTTATAAGGCCAGCATATTGTGTATTTTGAGCATTTGAATATTTTATATAAGTTTGTGCAGAATTCAAAAATTCGATATTCCTCTGAGCATCATATAATAATAAATAGCTAATGATAATATTCCCAATCATTTCTACTAATCTGCGAGCATGAAAATCTAAGGTTTCTTGATTAGCAGCATCTTTAATTTTAGTAAATACATAATCATATTGAGAAGTCATTTTGACGAGAATAGATTTTAAATCTTGAAGTTCTGGATGAGTAATTAGAGAGGCGTATTCATCTACCATTTCTCTAAAAGTATTATTAGTAACTCCTCTGATAGCTGCTACTACTTGCAATTGCGAAGTACCTTCATAGATATTAGTTATTCTAGCATCTCTATATAACCTCTCAATAGGATAATCTTTCATATAACCAGATCCACCGTGGATTTGCAAAGAATCATATGCAATTTGATTAGCAAATTCGCTAGAAAATAATTTAATAAGTGGAGTATAATATTCAGCTAATTTTTGATATTTTTTTAAATCATCTTTTTCATTTTGAGAAAGAGGTCTTTTCTCGGAGAGATAATTTAATCCTTTATAAATATCAACGAATCTAGCAGTTTCATACATAAGAGTACGAGCAGCATCCAGTTTGGCTTTCATAGTATTGAGCATTTCATAAACTGGAGGAAACTGAATGATGGGTTTCCCAAATTGGAAGCGTTCTTGAGCATATTTATAACCTTCACGATAAGCAGCTTCAGCAATACCGACAGATTGTGCAGCTACACCTAGTCTAGCAGCGTTCATTAGAGACATAACATATTTAATAAGACCCAATTTTCTTTGTCCAACGAGTAGAGCAGGGGCATTTTTGAAAACTAATTCACAAGTAGGACTACCATGAATGCCCATTTTATTTTCTATACGTCTCACTTTAACAGCTTTATCTCTGCGATCATATAAGAACAGTGATAGTCCACGACCATCAGTAGTTCCCTCTTCGGATCTAGCTAACACTAATGAAATGTCTGCATCACCATTAGTGATGAAGCGTTTCACACCATTTAGATACCATTTATCGGAACTCTCATCATAAGTGGCTTTTAATTGTACAGCTTGCAAATCGCTACCAGCATCTGGTTCTGTGAGAGCCATTGCACCTGTTTTCCCTTGAGAAAATAAAGGTAAAAATTTATCTTTTATCTCTTGACTAGCAAATTCATTAATCGTTTCAGCACAATCTTGTAAGCCCCAAATATTAGAAAAACTAGCGTCTGCTCTAGCAATGATTTCATTACTCATGACAAATGGAAGAATGGGGAAATTTAACCCTTGATATTTTCTAGGTAAAGTCATCCCCATAACATTAGCTTCTACAAGTGCATTGTAATTTTCTTGGGTAGCAGGATGATAATGGACTTCATTATTAATAAGTTGTGGCCCTTCGGCATCTACAATTTCTGCATTAGGTGCTATTACTTCACCAGCTATTTCACCTATAATTTCTAAAATTTTTTCATAATTCTCTATCGCGTCCTCTACATCTTGTGGAGCATAGTCGTATTGGTCTTTCTCGGAAAAATCATTTTCTTTTATTCGAACAATTTTCTCCATTAGAGGATGATTTAGATGAAATTTAAGTGATTTATTATCTGAAAAGAAATTTTCCATAACACAATTATTTTACGTTTTGTTTATAAAATTTAATCATTTTAGGTATCACAGAATTTACATCTCCTATGATAACATAGTCGGCTATTTCATTAATAGGAGCTTTGGGATCAGTATTAATAGAGATAATAGTAGAGCTCTCAGCCATACCAGCTCTGTGTTGTACAGCACCAGAAATACCACAAGCTATATATAATTTGGGTCTAACAGTTACACCAGTTTGTCCAATTTGGCGTTCTGGTTCAGCAAAGCCAGCATCTACAGCAGCTCTAGAAGCACCAACTTCAGCACCTAGGATATTAGCTAATTCATACAATAATTGAAAATTTTCTTTACTTCCCATGCCATAACCACCAGATACGATAATATTAGCATTTTTGATATTAATCTTTTGTGGTTCTACATGTCGTTCAATAGTTTGTAAGATGAAATGCTCAGGTTTTAGAATTTTTTCAGTATCTATTTTAGAAATTTTACTATTATAGCTATTTGAAATAATTTCTTTTTTCATCACACCTTCTCTAACAGTAGCCATTTGAGGGCGTGTTTCAGGATTAATAATGGTAGCAATGATATTACCACCAAATGCTGGTCTTATTTGAAGAAGTAAATTTTTATATTCTTTTTGAGATTTCGGTTCTATATGCGAACCAATAGCTAACTCAGTGCAATCAGCAGTTAATCCACAACGTAAAGCAGAAGCCACTCTAGGAGCTAAATCTCTACCAATAGGTGTAGCTCCATAAATAACTATTTGAGGTTGTTCATTTTTTAAAAGTTCTATAACTATAGCAGCATGTGGTAAAGTTTGATAAGGAAATAATCTATTATCTTTAGCAAAATGAATCACATCAACTCCATATGGAGACACTTGTCTAGCAATATTTTCATCTACATCACCTATTACTATAGCTTCTAATGGTACATTTAATTGATTAGCTAATTTTCTACCTTTAGAACATAATTCTAAACTGACATCAGCTATATTTTTTTCTTCTGTTAATTCACAATAAACAAAAATACTATTCATAATTCAAAGTTTTTTAAAAAAAGGTTATCCAATAATATGACTATTAATGAGGGTTTTCATTAGTTTGTCTATGTCATTATCATTGTCTGCTAGTACTAGATTTTCTTTAGCTTTGAAGACAACATTTTCAATTTTTTTCACCTTAGTAGGAGAACCACTCAGCCCTAACCATTTAATATCAGCATTGATATCTTCTACGCCCCATTCATCTATTTTTAAATAAGGTTTAGATTCGAAGAGATCATAATAATCTTCATTACGATCTTGAAGCTCAGACATGGAAGTGGCTTTTTTGTATTTCATCACCAACTTAGCATTCCTAAATCTACATCTTGGCGAGCTATGATTGACAGTAATCAAACAAGGGAGGGTAGATTTAATAATTTCTATACCTCTATCTAATCTTCTTTTAATAGTAATACTAGAAGTATCAACATCAATTAATTCCTCTGCATAAGTAATTTGAGGTATTCCAAGTTTTTCAGCCGTTTGAGGTCCTACTTGTGCTGTATCACCATCTATAGCCTGTCTACCAGTGAAAATTAAATTTACAGGCCATAATTTTTTAATAGCCATTGATAGTGCATAACTAGTAGCTAAAGTATCACTACCGGCGAAGCGTCTATCTGTCAATAGATATCCTTTATCAGCTCCATGAAACAGTGCTTCTCTAATAATTTCATTGGCACGCACTGGGCCCATAGTTAAAAGGATAACCTCACTATCTTTAATTTTGTCTTTTACTCTAAGAGCCATCTCTAGGGCATGTAAATCTTCTGGATTAAATATAACTGGCAATGCAGCTCTATTTACAGTACCATCCTCTTTCATGGCATCTTGAGTTACATTAGCAGTGTCTGGCACTTGCTTAGCTAACACTACAATTTTAAAGCTCATATATTTCCAATTTTCAATAATTAGTTTGCAAAGATACGATTAAAAAATTATATGAAAATGTAAAAATTCAAATTTACCACTATTCATTTATAAATATTAATATAATTTCTGGAATAATTTTTATAAAAAAGATAAAAAATTAGAAATATTGAAAAAAAATATTTACCTTTGCAATTGTATCAAAAATAATTAGTGATTTTAAAAAACAAAAAAATAAAAAGATATGAATAATCAAGTTTTTAAATTTGAAATGCCACAAAATGAACCTACTAATTCCTTTGCTAAAGGAAGTAAAGAAAGAGAAGCTGTAATAGCTGAATTAAAAAGATTAAGTAGTCAAGAGATAGAAATACCTGTTATAATTGGTGGTAAAGAAATAAGAACGGGCAATACAGATAAAGTAGTGATGCCTCATAATCATCATAAAGCTTTGGCTACTTATCACAAAGCTGGTGAAAAAGAAATAAAAATGGCAATAGAAGAAGCATTGAAAGCAAAAAAAATGTGGGAAGATTTACCATTTATCGAGAGAGCATCTATTATGCTTAGAGCAGCTGATCTATTATCTACAAAATATAGAAGTTTAATACTTGCTTCTACTATGCTAGGACAGAATAAGAATGTTTATCAAGCAGAGATAGATGCAGCTTGTGAAACTATAGATTACCTAAGATATAATACATATTTTGCTTCCAAAATATATTCAGAGCAACCACGCTCTATGAGTGGTCAATTAAACTTTATTGAATATAGACCACTAGAAGGGTTTGTTTTTGCAGTTACTCCATTTAATTTTACTGCTATAGCTTCAAATTTAAATATGGCACCAGCATTAATGGGTAATACAACCATTTGGAAACCTTCACGTACAGCTTTATTCTCAAATTATTTTCTCATGCAAATATTTAAAGAAGCTGGGCTGCCAGATGGAGTACTTAACTTCTTACCAGGACAAGGATCGACAATAGGTGATATAGTATTATCTCATAAAGACTTAGGTGGATTACATTTTACTGGTTCTAATGAAACTTTTAATAGTCTATGGCAACATATTTCAAATAATTTGCATAATTATCGTTCCTATCCTAGAATAGTTGGTGAAACGGGAGGTAAAGATTTTATCTTTGTTCATAATTCTGCAGATCCTTTACAGGTAGCTTCTTCAATAGTTAGAGGTGCTTTTGAATTCCAAGGACAAAAATGCTCCGCTGCATCTAGAGGATACATACCTAAATCACTATGGAATGAGGTAAAACAACATTTATTAGATCAAATTTCACAAATTAAAGTTGGTGGAGTAGAAGATTTTAGCAATTTTGTAAATGCTGTAATTGATGAGCCTTCATTTGATAAAATAATGTCTTATATAAATTTTGCTAAACAATCAAACGAAGCAGAAATATTGATAGGTGGCGAAGGAGATAAATCAGTTGGCTATTTCATAAAACCTACAGTAATAGTAACTACTAATCCATACTTCAAAACTATGCAAGAGGAAATTTTCGGTCCTGTATTTTCAATCTTTGTTTATGATGATGATAAATATCAAGAAACATTAGAGATTTGTAATAATACTTCTCCTTATGGATTAACAGGATCAATTTTTGGCTATGATAGATTTGCTATCATGCAAGCATATAATACATTAAGATACGCTGCAGGTAATTTCTATATTAATGATAAACCAACAGGAGCAATGGTAGGGGTACAACCATTTGGTGGTTCTAGAGCTTCTGGTACTAATGATAAAGCTGGTGGCTATTTCAATCTTTTACGTTGGACAAGTCCTCGTACAGTTAAAGAAACATTTATGCCACCGACAGATTTTAAATATCCGTTTATGGAGATATAAAAAATCAAAATTAAAAAACGAGAGAGCCCAGTTAAACTGGGCTCTCTCGTTTTTTATAAATCAGTTATTAACGATAAGTAAAGTGGGAGGGAGGAGGGTTACTCGTCCTAAATTTATAAAATATGATTGATCAATAAATTGTTCTTAAATAAATAATCGATTATAATCAAAATCTGCAATTATAAAACATTGTGTATATGATAAATTTATATTTGTAATAAAAAATAAAATTATAAACAAAAGATAAACATAGATACTTATTCTCCTTCAACGTTAAGTTACTATAAGCAGAAAAAGATAAGTGAAAGTCATAAAAAACGAGCAGGAATAGAACCGATTATTGGGCACTTAAAGACAGATCATAGGCTAAATCGTAACTTTTACAAGGGAATAGTGGGCGATAACATCAATATTATGTTAGCTGCTGCAGCTTTTAACTTCAAAGGGATGATGAATAAATAGAAAATTTATTTTTGCCAAATTTTGTAAAGTCTATTTTTATCTTTTCAAAAACTTTACTACCAATTCCACTTTTTTTTAATAAAATATTTAAATTTTTAAGGGATAACTATTTAAACAAAAATACTAAATATTAAGAAATTTTTTTAACTCATTTTTTTAAAATTAATTTATCTAAATAATAAATTTTTTTTATTAAATTAATCATTTATTTAAAAAATTATTTTAAATTTGCAATAAATAAAAATCAAATGAATAGTAAATTTTTATTAATTAGCATTTTATTAATTTTTTCTCAAATTTTATTTAGTCAAACAATTAATTATAATCCACCAGAAGGAATTGAATATATTGATAATAATGTAACAAATGACATTTATAATTATCAAGATTCATTAGGATTTATTAATATTCAAATAAAAATTATTCCAAATAAAAATTTTGAAAATTTTAAAAAGAATTTTGATACAAATCATTTTTTTGATAAAAATAATATCATTCCACTATTAATTGAAAATAATTATCAGATAGATAGTAAAAGTGGAATATTATTAAAAGGTTATGTTTTGGTAAATGAAGGTGATAAAAAAATCAATATTATTAGAACAACATATTTTACAGGCGATGACTCACATATAGTAATATTAACATCGGCATATCCCAATGAAATAGATGAAATCTTTTTCACACATTTAACAGAATCATTTAAAACTTTAGAAATTAAAAATTAAAACAAATATATAAGATGAGAAAAATATATATTTTATTATTTATCTTGCCAATAAATATTTTTTGTCAAACATATACAGTACATCACCCTATCGATTGGGCTTTGAATCATCAATATATGTGGGGGCCTAATGGTAGTACTTGGAGTTTGAATATACACCAAGATATTTTCAATTATACTTTTAGCGAGAATCAAACTTTTGGTTACATTGAAGATCTAGGAATCTTAGGAGAGTGGGGAGCAGAATTTGATTTAAATGCATATTTATCTATGGCACTAACATATTATGCTAGTGGATTTAATAATGGATGGGTAGATATTAATTATCCAGTTGATATTACTCTCACATTTCCTGATTATGGTACAATCATTCCAGGTCAATGGGCTACTGTAAACTCCGATTATACAGTTTTACCAAGTGCTTATCTAAATCCTCATTTTCCCGAAGAAGGAATTATAGGGATGAATTTTTCATTTGGAGCAAACATAGATTTAAGTGGCCAGTTATGTGTCGGAGGTTGTACTCCAATAAATATTTTTTATGTGGGTGTCCCCTATGATTCCTTAACATTAATTGAGTTAAATACTTATACTGGTATTGCCACTTATCCATGTATTGTAAATAATTATCCAGATATATGTCAAAGTCAAGTTATCCCACTTATTATTAATGATATAGGTGGAACTGGTTTATCTCTATGGGCTGATATACCATATATTGCTTCATACAATGATTACATATTACCTAATAAATGCTTAATAGCTAAAGGACAAGATTATTATATGACACTAGGATTAGATATAATACAATTTATCCAATTTATGGGAGAAGTAATAGGAGGGTCAACGGCTGATGCTATTAATGATTTTATTGATATTTTAAGCGGTACAATTCAAATTGTTAATGATGCTAATATTAATATTAGCTTAGATTATACCTTAATAGATCAAGCAAGCTTATTTACTAATCATTATTTACATCAAGATTTAACTTTTTGCCCTACTTTATATACTACTTTTCATTTCCCAACACCAGTTCAATATGAAGAAGTTGATACTAATAATATCATTATTCAAAGTGGCATAAATGATACTATTACTTTCAAAGTTGGTAATAATCTGAATATTTTATGGCCTTGTTTCGGATTGGATAGTTTATCTACTGGCCCAATATTACATTTTATGGAAAATGAATTCAATAATCATGTATGGGATAGTATAGTTCTTAATTTTGGTATTATTGGCTTAGATTTTACTCTTAATATTGATTTAAATTTAATAAAGCAAGCAATAAATGATTTACCTCCTTTATGTGTAGATATAGATGAAGATAATGAAGTATGTTTTACTGGACAACGACAAAATTTATCAGCTGATAAAGCTCATTTTAGTTTTCATTTCGGTCCATTTCTAGATGATACTTTGCATATCACTGATTTTGCTTTGACATGGATGGATGATACATGGGAAATAGCAGGATTTCATGATTCCATATTCCCACCAGAATTAATGACTTCTGCACCATCATTAAATATGAATATTGTAGGGGATACAGTTTTATGCCAAGGTATGACAAATGGAGTAATAATAGCTTGGGGGAATAATGGTATGCCTCCATATAATTTTCATTGGTCTACAAATCGAGATACTATTACAAATATTCCAATTGATTCAATAATGGTAGGGGTGGGGACTTATAGTGTTACAATAACAGATGAAGGCGGCTGCAGTGTGAGTGATAGCGTAGATGTTGTTAGTAATCCACCAATATATGTGGATTTAGATAAAGTTGATATTTGGTGTGAGCATGATTCTACAGGTATGATAATGATAAACGCAACGGGTGGCACACCACCTTATAATTATACACTCTTACCTAATTATATTAATTCTAACTCAAATATTTTCGATAGTCTACCAAAAGGTACTTATACGATATATGTTTATGATGATTATGATTGTTATGTTTATGATAGTATTTCTCTCATTGAACTTCATGACTTACCACCTGTGAATATTATAGCAGAACCTACCATTGGTTGTCAACCATTATATGTACAATTTATTGAAACTAATTATGAATATTTTCCTACTAATCAATATTTATGGAGTTTCGGTGATACTATTTATAACCCTTTACATAAATTTAATACCTCAGGAAATATAGATGTTTGGCTTACTGTAACCAATGAATTCGGCTGTGATACTACAGCTTATTATGAAGATTTAATAACAGTTTATCCCAGACCAATTGCTAATGGATATATATATCCAACGATAGTATATGCAAGTAATGATCCTACCTACACTATTCAATGTTATAATGAAAGTAATGGAGATACTCATATATTATGGGATTTTGGAGATTCTATAACGTCAAATATAAACTATATATCTCATTCATATATGAATGAAGGTGAATACACTATCATGTTAGTTGCATTTAATGAATATGGATGCTCAGATACTAGTTTTTATGATGTGCTTTTATTAGATGATATATTAAAAATCCCTAATGTAATTACTCCTAATGGTGA
>JASEGF010000046.1 GCA_030017935.1 Bacteroidales bacterium
TATATGTATAGGTGTATGCGACCCACTTGCAGCGGTATGCTTGATAGTTAGATCTCTACTGCCAGAACCGTCTCCAGAACCATCTATTATTATATCGTGAGTAGCTAACAGCTGTATTGTATAGTATGTAGCATCAGATTCGATAGTTACTTGTTTACCATTTTGTGGTTTTATTGTTAATGTATTTGTAGGTGATAAGCCTGGCAATTCACCTAATATTATAGAACCTTGATACAATGTATCTACAAGCTCTATTGTTACTGGTCCTACTATACCACATGTACCAATCTCTGTAAATGCATCTGCTACATTATTAAAATTTGTACCTCCTGTAGGCTGAGAGCTATCTATCGTATATGTACCAGAAAAACCAGCAGTACAACAATGCAAACTAACATTTGCAGTATCATTTGACTGATTTTCATCAGCTACTCCATTTGGACTTTCTGTCCATGCTTCTATGACTACTGGACCAGCAGAAAAGCTAACTCCTGTAGCAAATGTGATTTCTCTCTCTTCATCTGTTAGCATTGTTCCTGTCCAATTATATGGAGTCTGCTCTACTCCATTTATTTTATATTTAATAGTAAAACTTGTAAGAGTATCATCCCCTGAATTTTTAAAATTACCTTTTATGTCATATTGATTTGTTGAATATAAAACTCCACTTGGCTCTGTAATTGATATAAATTGTACATCATTGTTAAGAGATGGTATTTCAAAAGAAATTTGTATATTTGGCCTATTGGCAGTTCTTGTCCCTGTACCAGGTATAGCAGGGTATGTAGAATTTTGGTATTTATATATGCCACCATTAGTTTTTGTTGTATATCTAAAAGTAGGATATCCTGAACCCCCGGTACCATCTCTATTCACCCATACTATTAATAATGCACTATCACCAGAATAATTAAATGGTACATCCAGCTCAAATTCTTTCCATCCTCCACCATTCCAAGTATATGAAAATGGCCCTTTTACCCTAGTGAGACCTACTGTATCTATTAGACTGGTAGATGAAAATTCAGTATATGGCACTTCTCCCATATATATTATTTGATTATTAGTAGTATAGTTATTAGGTGTATTGCCTACATAAAATTGTACCTTTTTTATAAGACCTGTATAATTAATTTCACTTGCAGTATATATCATACCTCCATAAGAATAATCATTATACCCATATAAAGGTAAATAACTTGTCGTACTTGTACCAGTACCAATGGTAATATCTTGTAATAATAAACGTTTGGTAAAAAACCATTTTGATAATGTAGCTACATTATGAGCTGATGAATTATCTATAGCTTTTATAGTGTAATCTATATGTGTATTATATGCCTGTGCAGGGATAGTAGCTTCATATGTAGAACCACTAGTATTTGTCATATTTACACTATCAGCTGCACCACCATTTATACTCCATATCATACGAACTGTCTGTAATCCACTAGCATCTGTTATAGTAGCTTTAATTGTGTATGGACCAGGATTATTCAATACTGTATCTTGATATATCGGTGATAATAGTGTAATAGTAGGTGGTGTAAGCTCACTAGCTGCTGCTTGAACCTTTATATCATCTAAATACCAACCTGCTGCGCCACCACTACCTGTAGCATTACCATCTTTCATCACAAAGCGAACTTTTACGTTAGCTTTATTACCTGCTATACTACTAATATCAAAAGTTTCTACTTTCCACCAATCATTTGTTGGTGCAACTAAAGAATTCAATGGCTGCCAATCTGGATTATAACTTAATGCATTAAAGGCATATCCTTCTATTAAACTTCCACTTCCTTCATAGTGTGTAGTTGTTAGTTTCTGCCACGTTGCTCCACCATCTACACTAACCTCTATGAATGCTGTATCTGCCACTTCTATCTTGCAAATATGCGCAAATGACAATACTACATATGAATTTCCTGTAGTAGAAAATGAATTAGTTGTAGTCAAATAAGAGGTAGCACCCGCTCCTACTGTATTTCTGTAACTGTGCGTCCCCTCATAGTATAAATTTGTTACAGCACTCCATGTGGGTGACCCTGTTGGAGTAAATGCATAAGGAGGTGTCTCGAAATCCTCACTCAAAACTACCGTTTGACTATAACCACTTATTGCTAATGCAAACATTAATAATAATAAAAAATACTTTTTCATAAAGCTTATTTTTGGGATTTAATATTTTAAAAGCAAACTTATATAATTTTTTTGATATATGATACATTTTTAAAAAAAATTTTTTATTTAGAAAATAAAAAATTAAATAAATGATTTTTTTTTAATATAATAATGGATTTAAAACAATATTGTTTAAAAATAAAATTATTAAATTACAGAATAGATAAATTAATGAAATAATTCATCAATTAAAAAAAGCATAGTCTAATAAGTTATAATGCTCAAATAAATTAAAATTTTAAAAATGTTTAAAATAAGTAATGATATTTTTATTAGAAAAAAATATCATTAATCCTATAATAATTATATATTATTAAGTGAAATAATTATAAATTAAATTTTAGTAAAAAATAATTATAAAAACTTCAATAATAAATATTTTAATCAACATAAATTTATTAGATAAATATCATTACTTAATTTAAACAATTAAAAAATGAATTTGTAAAAACATCAATTATTCTCGTTTATACGTTATTGAATTGTCATATTATCAATCTCACTCGACTATCTCATCTTGATTATCTACTTCGCTTGACTTAACTGCCGTTTCTGGTTGAGAAAACACTTTTTTATAGAAAAATATCATTATTAAAACACCAGTAGTTATACAGGTATCTGCTATGTTAAAAATTGGTTGAAAAAAAATAAATTGTTTGCCGCCCCATATAGGCAACCATTCTGGCAGCGTAGTATTTATAATTGGGAAATAAAGCATATCTACAACTCTACCTTGCATAAAAGGTGCATAACCTTGACCAAAGGGCACAAAATGTGCAGGTTGCGTATCGAAGCCAAAAACTCCACTTTCACTAAATATCAAGCCATAGAACATACTATCAATAATATTACCTACAGCACCAGCAAAAATAAATGCTAAAGAATAATAGAACAATTTATGGTGGCTTTTATTGAAACTTTTTATGAGATACCATAAAATAACAGCTGCAGCAGCAATACGAAAAATCGTTAAAATATATTTGCCTATAACTCCACCCAATTGTAACCCATATGCCATTCCGGCATTTTCTACAAAATATAAACAAAACCAATTTCCAATTAAGCAAACTTTTTCACCTAACAGAAAATTAGTTTTTATATAAATTTTTAATATTTGATCGATTAGTAATAAAATGATTATAAAAATAGTTACATTTAGCTTTAAAGATTTTTTATTATCAATCATAGATGAAATTTTGTTTAAGAACAAAAATTTATTTTTTTTTTACAACATTAAAAAAAGAATCACTCTTCTAAATCTTCGTCATTTGCATTTTCTTCTTCAATGACTGGTATTTCTCCTTTTTGCATTTTAAGTTTAGCCTCGATGCTGAGAGTAGCATGTGGCACTGCTCTGAGCCTATCTTTTTCTATGAGCTTACCTGTTACACGGCAAATACCATAGGTTTTATTTTCTATTCTTACTAAAGCAAGCTCTAAATCACGAACAAATCTTTCTAATCTGGCAATTAATCTAGCGTTTTCTTCTTTTATCAAATTTTCTTTACCATCATCTTGTAGTCTATAAGTCAGATTAGTATCTACTTCACCGTCGCTATGCATACTTTCGCGCAAAATTTCGAGATCAGTTTTAGCTTTATCTAATTTTTTTAGAATTATCTGCTTAAACTCTTCTAGCTCTTCATCACTATAACGTGTTTTTTCTTCTTTATTATCTACTGCCATAATCAATAATTTTTATTAAAATTTTTCTATATGTACTAAAACAGTAATATCATCTTCTACTGTTATAGTATCTATTTCTAATCCATCTAATGGAACATTTTTTAACTCTTCAGCTAAAATTTCATTGCAAACATACGAATAATTTTCCAATATACTTTTATTCACAAAATCATCATCAGAATAGAACATAACTTTGATTTTATCAGTTACATCAAAATTTTTTTCTTTTCTTAAATTTTGAATTCTATTAACAAAATCTCTAGCAATACCTTCTTGTCGCAGCTCATCATTAATAGTAATATCTAAGGCAACTGTGAAATTATTTTCATGAGAAACAAGCCATCCTGGGATATCCTCTGTGATAATCTCTATCTCATCTAATGATATCTCTATATCGCCCTGTGAAGTATTTATAGTAGTTTTTTTATTTTTTTCTATTTCATTAATCATAGCACTATCCCAGTTTTGAATAATATTAGAAATTTCTTTCATCATTTTTCCATATTTAGGACCTAATAATTTAAAATTAGGTTTAGCCTTTTTCACCAAAAAATCATTTTGTAAACTTATAAATTCTAACTCTTTAACATTAGTTTCATGTAAAATGAGAGATTTCACTAATTCTAATTGCTTGATAGTATAGCTGTCTGCAGGAATGATAGCTTTAGATAATGGCTGTCTAACTCTAATTTTTGCTTTTTTTCTCAGAGATAATATCATAGAACTAATATCCTGAGCCCATTCCATTCTCTCTTCTAATTGTTTATCGACGAGAGATTCATCATAATGAGGGAAATCTAATAGGTGAACACTTTGTTGAGATTTTTTATTAGTAACAGAATTTAAATCTTTAAAAAGTCTATCAGCATAGAAGGGTGCAATAGGTGATAGCAAAGCAGCTATAGTTTCTAAACAATTATATAATGTTTGATAAGCAGAAATTTTGTCTTGAGAGTATTCACCTTTCCAGAATCTACGACGCGAAAGACGTACATACCAATTACTAAGGTAATTAACAGTAAATTGCTCAATTAATCTACCTGCTTTGGTTGGTTCATAATCTTCATAAGCATCTTCCACATTTTTAATCAAAGTATTAAGCTCAGATAATATCCATTTATCGAGTTCTAATCTATCATTAATAGGTATTTCGGGTTCTGAATAAGTAAATCCATCAATATTAGCATATAAAGCGAAAAATGAGTAAGTATTATATAATGTACCAAAAAACCTTCTAACAACCTCATTAACACCTTCAATATCAAACTTTAGACTGTCCCAAGGTTGAGAATTGGTAATGATATAAAAACGTAAAGCATCTGCTCCATAATTATTAATAACTTCAAAAGGATCTACTACATTGCCAAGTCGTTTAGACATTTTAGAGCCATTTTTATCAAGAACTAATCCATTAGCGATTACATTTTTATAAGCCACACTATCAAAAAGCATAGTAGCTAAAGCATGTAGAGTATAAAACCATCCACGCGTCTGATCTACTCCCTCAGCTATAAAATCTGCAGGGAAATTATTTTTGAAATTATCCTTATTCTCAAAAGGATAATGCAACTGAGCATATGGCATAGAGCCACTATCGAACCAAACATCTATAACATCAGGTTCACGATACATGGGTTTACCAGATGGTGAGACTAAAACTATTTCATCTACATAAGGACGATGCAAATCAATTTTACTATAATTAACCTCAGAGCTATCACCATTTATAAAGTCTTTAAAAGGATTTTCTTTCATAAATCCATTAGCTATACTTTTATCTATCTCATTTTTTAATTCTTCAATAGATCCGATACATATCTCTTCAGTTTTATCAATAGTTCTCCATATAGGTAATGGGGTTCCCCAGAAACGTGAGCGACTGAGATTCCAGTCTACCATATTTTCTAACCAATTACCAAAACGACCACTACCAGTAAATTCTGGTTTCCAATTAATAGTTTTATTCAGTTCTATCATTTTATCTTTGAAAGCGGTAGTCCTAATAAACCAAGAATCTAACGGATAATAAATAATTGGTTTATCAGTACGCCAACAATGTGGATAACTATGTTCATATTTTTCTGTTGCGAAAGCTTTATTTTCACGTTTTAGTTTAGTAATTATCTCTATGTCTACGTTTAATTCTTTTTCTTTTTCTGGTGAATACTCTGGATAATATTCTGGTTTAACAAATTTACCAGCAAATTCACCCATTTCATCAGTAAATTTACCTTGTTTATCTACTAATGTTAGTGCTCCAATATTATAAATTTTATCCATTCTGAAATCATCAGCACCGAAACTAGGAGCTATATGCACTATACCTGTACCCTCATCAGTAGATACGAAATCACCAATAATCACTCTAAAAGGATCTCCTCTATCTGGTTTAGCATAAGGTAATAACTGTTCATATCTAATATTAGCTAACTTTTTACCTTTAATAGTTCTTATGATTTTATAAGGAATAATATTTTTAGTTTGATCGAAAGCCTCGAAAGGTAGATTTTCATGTTCTGGATTAAACCATCTATTGAGTACATTTTTAGCTAAAATAACTGTTTCTCTTATGCCAGTATATTTATTAATAGTAGCTACCTCTACATAATCTATATCCTCGCCCACAGCTAATGCAGTATTAGAAGGTAAAGTCCACGGAGTAGTAGTCCAAGCTAATAGATAAACATCACCATCAGCACCATCAAAAAGGAATTCCGAAGTTTTGTTTTTTATAACTTTAAATTGAGCAACTACACTATTATCCTTAACTAAACAATAACAACCAGGTTGATTAAGTTCATGTGAACTCAACCCTGTACCTGCAGCTGGAGAGTATGGTTGAATAGTAAAACCTTTATACAATAAACCTTTTTGATAAAGTTGCTTTAAAAGATACCAAAGTGTTTCTATATATTTATTATCAAAAGTGATGTAGGGATGATCTAGATCTATCCAATAGCCCATTATTTGAGTAAGCTCTTCCCACTTATCTTTATACTTCATCACTTCTGTTCTACACTGTTTATTAAAATCAGCAATACTAATTTTTTTACCAATATCATCTTTATTTATACCCAGTTTAGATTCTACAGCTAGCTCTACAGGTAAACCATGAGTATCCCAACCAGCTTTTCTATGAACTTGATAGCCTTTTAATGTTTTATATCGACAAAACAGATCTTTTATAGTTCTAGACATCACATGATGAATACCAGGTAATCCATTAGCACTAGGAGGACCTTCATAAAAGATAAATCGTGGATGTCCATTCCTATTTTCTATGCTTTTATTAAACAAATCATTTTCTTGCCAAAAATTTAATTCTTCTTTAGCTATCGTTGGTAGGTCTAGTCTATTATACTCTCTATATTTTTTCATAAAATATAATTAATTTTGCAAAATTACAATAAAAATTGAAAATATTTAATATAGTATAAGAAATATCAATAGTATAATGTCAAAAAATAAATTTTATGTAGTATGGATAGGTAGAAAACAAGGAATATTTGATAACTGGGAAGAGTGTAAAAAACAAATAGATGGATTTGCCGGAGCTAAATATAAAGGTTTCACTACATACGAGCAGGCATTACTAGCATTTCAATCTCCTCCATCTAATACAAATGCCGTAAATCCAATTATCGAAAAAATACAAAATAATTTTCCACCTAATAGCATAGCAGTAGATGCAGCCGTAAATATGAAAAATGGCATAATGGAGTATAGAGGGATACATTTATCCTCAATGCAAATAATATTTCATGTAGGACCATTGGATTATGGATTAAAGAGTAATAATATAGCTGAATTCCTCGCAATAGTTCATGGATTGCAATGGTTATGGCAATATGATATAAATGCACCCGTATATTCTGATTCATACACAGCCATCACATGGGTGAAAAACAAAAAGATAAATTCAAAAGTACTGGAGAACAATCCCGTTCCTCAAATAAAAGAAAGAATAGAAACAGCATTAAAATGGCTAAAAGAACATCCCAAACATGCCGAAGTGAGAAAATGGAATACACAAGAATGGGGAGAAATACCAGCAGATTTCAATAGAAAATAAAATAATTAGACAATTACTAAAAGTTTTTTTGTAGAATTATTTTATATACACAACAATTCAATATATATTATAGATGAAATATAATAAAATGTAGATAAAATTAAATTTTTGACTTTAAAATATCAAACCTTTATAATTTTTTCAGTTTTAATTAGATTATTACTCTTTATAATAATGAAATAAACTCCATTAGCATAATTTGACAAGTCTATAGTTTCATAAATTACATCTGAATTATTATTAAAATTTTTATTTAATAATTTTTCTCCATTTATATCAAAAAATTCAATTGATAAATCATTATCTATTAAACCATTAATTTCAATATTAAGCTTATCTTGAACTGGATTTGGATATATATTTACTTTAATTGTATTGTTTAATTCGATATAGCCATCTTCTGTTGTTATAGTAATAATTATAGTATCAGAATTAGAACAACCATTTGTATCTGTAACATTTACATAATAAGTATAAATCCCTTGCCCAATACTTCCATAAACTGTAATTAGTGAATCTGTAGAACCATTGTTCCATAAATAGCTATTAAATCCAGATCCTGCATTTATATTTATAGTATCAGATATATTAATAGTTGTATCATTCCCTAAATTTATATACGGTAGAGGATATACAAATAAATTTAATTTATAAACGCTATCACAATTATTTATCGTAATCAAGCTGTCATAATAAATTCCCGATAAGTTATAATAATTACCATGCCATAATTTTCCTCCACAAACTGTGTCAGTTTCTGTAAAAAAATAAACATTATTTACAGTTATTGTTACACTATCAGTATTTATATTACCAATGCTATCAGTTACTGTTAATGTATAAGTTGTAGTAATATTAGGAAAAGCAATTGGATTGGCTATTGTACTATCATTTAAGCTTCCAGAGTTGTTCCATAAATAAGTATAAGGAGGTATACATTCACTTGCTGTTGGTGATCCTCCAATTGCAATGCTATCTCCATTACATATTATTCTATCAGGACCTGCATCAACTATTAACATTGGAGCTAACTTAATTATCCAACTGTCATTTGTTCCATGATTACCTGACACATCGCCATTATTAGAACATGTATAACCACCTACAATAAATCCTCCGTCATTTGTCTGCTGGATACATGTCGCATAATCATTATTTGTTCCACCGAGGCACTTTTGCCATTCAATATCTCCCAAATTATCAAGTTTCACTATCCAACCTTCATAATATGTACCATTATTATCATGATTACCAGACACATCACCATCATTTGATAATGTATAACCAGCTACAATAAATCCTCCGTCATTTGTCTGCTGAATACATTTCGCATAATCATCATGTGTTCCACCGTAGCACTTTCGCCATTCAATATCTCCCGAATTATTAAGTTTTACTATCCAGTAATCATCACCTCCATGATTCCCTGACACATCGCTATTATTAGAAAAAGTATACCCAGCTACAATGTATCCTCCATCATTAGTTTGCTGTATGGAGGTTGATTCATCTGTACCATTTCCGCCTAAGCATTTTTGCCATTGAATATCTCCTAAACTATTAAGTTTCACTATCCAATAATCATAACCACAATGATTTCCTGACACATCACCATATATAGAAGCTGACCTACCAGCAACAATATATCCTCCATCATTTGTCTGCTGTATGGAATTTGCTCTATCATCATTTTCTCCACCTAAGCATTTTTGCCATTCAATATCTCCCGAATTACTAAGTTTCACTATCCAGTAATCATAACCTCCATGATTTCCAGATACATTGCTATCATTTGATGATGTATAACCAGCTACAATAAATCCCCCGTCATTTGTCTGCTGTATGGAGGTTGATACATCTGTACCATTTCCACCGAGGCACTTTTTCCATTCAATATCTCCCGAATTACTAAGTTTCACTATCCAGCTATCATAACCTCCATGATTACCTGACACATCGCCATTATTGGAGTTCGTTTGACCAGCGATAATAAATCCCCCATCACTTGTTTGCTTTATGTAATTTGCTCTATCATCACCTGTCCCACCCAGGCATTTTTTCCATTGAATACCTGGTACCTGAGCATAAATATTTATGCTTATTAAAATAAAAATGGGAAATAAAGCTAATTTTTTTATTTTCATAATTTTTTAATTTATTGCTACTTATAAAACTTTTCAGATTCCACCCCTTTTTTTATATGGTTTCTGGAGTCCATTTTTTGTAAAATTACATAAAAATTTTTAATTTCACACAAACGAATAAAAAAATTTTTTACAAGAGAAATTTAAAAATTTTATAGAACCATATTTTTTACAATATCTTTCTTTTTCAGCTATAAAAAGAAATAAACAAAGAAAAATCTCCGCTGTGGAAAAACAATATTAATGCGAGTCAAGAATTAGTATTTGGAGTTATTCTATTATTACAAAAATCTTGAGCAAAATTATAATCTAAATGCCTATTCCAAAATTTATAAATGAATACAGATATCATATTATAAAATTTAATCTTATTTTTGCCAAAAAAATATGTACGATCTAATAATTATAGGTAGTGGACCTGGTGGCTATGTATCAGCTATCAGAGCTTCGCAGTTAGGTATGCAAACATTAGTAATAGAAAAAGAAAATCTAGGTGGTACATGCCTTAATTGGGGTTGTATCCCTACAAAAGCGTTACTTAAATCAGCCCATCTATATCAAGAAATATTATCAGCAAATAATTATGGAATAATACTAACGGAACCTCCACAAATAGATATGCCATCAATAATACAAAGAAGTAGAGATGTGGCTACTATGATGAATAAATCTATAGAATTCCTATTCAATAAAAATAAAGTTTCTCTAGTTCGAGGCATTGCAAAATTATTACCTAATCACAAAGTAGAAGTAAAAGATTTGGAAGGTAATACATCAATCTACGAAGGTAAAAATATTATTATTGCTACTGGTAGCAGAGCCAGACAAATACCATCTCTACCAATAGATGGGAAATACATTATTACTTATAGAGAAGCTTTAATATTAAATAAATTACCTAAAAACATGGTAATAGTTGGTAGCGGTGCTATAGGAATGGAATTCGCAGACTTTTACTCATCACTAGGCGTAAATGTAACTATTGTAGAATACTTAAATAGAATCTTACCTTTAGAGGATGAAGAAGTGAGCAAAACTATGGAAAGAATTTTTAGAAAGAAAAAAATCAATGTTTTGACATCCTCTGAAGTTATTAAAAGTGAAATCAATAATAACCTCGTAAATCTAACCATACAATCACCTAAAGGAACTCAAAACATAGAGACAGAAATTGTCATAAGTGCTATAGGCATACAGGCTAATATCGAAAATATAGGATTAGAAGAAGTAGGAATAAAAACTAATAAAGGGAAAATAGATATTAATGAAAACTACCAAACAAATATAGAAGGATATTATGCGATAGGAGATGTAATCAATACGCCAGCATTAGCACATATAGCTTCAAAGGAAGGTATAATATGCGTAGAAAAAATTGCAGGACTATCACCTAAAACTATAGATTATCAATATTTCCCATCTTGCATATATACAAATCCAGAAGTCGCAAGTTTTGGACCAAAAGAACAAGAAGCTATAAACAAAGGTTATAAAATAAAAATTGGTAAATTTCCATTTACTGCAAATGGCAAAGCAAAAGCTAATGGACAAACTGACGGGTTAGTTAAATTAATTTTCGATCAAGATAATGACAAATTAATAGGAGCACATTTAATAGGAGAAAATGTAACAGAAATGCTCTCTGGACTAGTAGTTAGCCATAATTTAGGGGCTACTGCTAAAGATATTATAGAATCAATACATCCACACCCTACACTCTCTGAAAGCATTATGGAAGCGGCAGCAAGCAGCCATAATGAGGCGATACATATGTAATAGGGAATTTAAAAAGAGATTAGTCACTTCAAATGAGTTAAAAGTGGCTAGAAATAACTTCTATTAATGTTTAAAACAATTAATGATATTAATATCATATTAAAATTATTTTGTATATTTGCCTAAAAATCAATATTTATGAAGACTTTAGTCAATAATATTAATGAACACCTAGCTATGAGTAAGGAAGACTCCAAAGCCTTCTTTGATAATCTCTACGATTTCCTACTACAGAACGAAGCTGACGTAGTAGATTACCAAG
>JASEGF010000047.1 GCA_030017935.1 Bacteroidales bacterium
TTTTATGTCTCCATCTGAAACTTGTTGGTAAACTTATGCCAACTTCTCTAGCACAAGCTCTTAAACTTTTGCCCTCAAGCATGCATTTTAGATAATCCAGCATTAGATAATATTTATGCATATGATAAACAAGAGATTTAGCAGTTTCTCGAAATTGATATTTACAACGTTTACATTTATAAACCTGTCTACCATTGTGAACTCCAGCTTTAGTAACATGCTCACACCTACATCTGGGACAAATGGGTGCAGTAGATAAAATCTTGATTCTTTGATAATCTAATGCTGTCAATCTATTACTATTGAGAAAATCGTAGAGATTATCTAGGAATTCACGTTTGCCCTCTTTGGTCAGAGCAAGCATTGCTTCTATGTTTTCAGCTGTATATTCCATAAAATTAGGTTTTTTGCAAAATTAATAAAAATTTATAATACTTAATTTTAAACAAAAATGTTGTTTGTCCTTTCCCTTCCGATACGTATATTATACCTCCCTTTATCTTCTATAACCTAATATCAACGCCAATATTAAATAAATAATCAATAATATCAATATTGCATTCCAAGAATACAAAGTAAAAAATACTATTATAGCCAAAAATATAATGGCTAAAACAATCTTCCCTATTTTAGATTTTTGTAAATCTTTGAATGTATAAAAATGTATGGGTAATATCATTAGAATCCCTATTACGAAATTTATTATTAAATATAGCTGCCATGACATCTGCCATTGAATATTTAAGAAAAATAATGTAATTACCATTATAGCAGCTAATGGCGATGATAATCCAATAAAATATGGAAGATTACTATATTTTGTATTAAATTTCGCCAAACGGTATATTGTAAATAATGGATATATTCCTGCTGAAAATATTAAAATGTATGGTACGGTTTCATAATGTTTAAGCATATATGCTATTAATACTGCTGGTAACACACCAAAGCTTACTGTATCGCATAATGAATCTAGTTCTTTACCAAGTTCAGAGTTAGTTTTTAATAATCTAGCAACCATACCATCTAAAAAATCACATAAAAGGGCAGCTGCGAAAAAATATGGTACTATATTTATTTGACCATTTAATATTGCAATAATACTAATAATGCCAAAAAAACCATTACATAAAGTTATAAAATTGGGTAAAAAACGTCTCATTTTTAAAAATTTTTCTAAAAAACCTGAAAAGTATTTTGAAATGGTGTAACAGTAAGTACTGGTACAGTAGCAGATTTTATAATTTGAGTAGCCGTGCTCCCTATATATGTATGATGCCAATCTGCTTCATTCTCTTGTTGAGTCATCAAAAAAATCATATCTGCTTCTGAATATGTAGCATATTCGAGTATTTCGTCGGCAATACTTTTATAAGGTTCTAGATTAGCTAATAAATTAGTAGTACAATAAACATTATTTTCTATCATGAACATTCTAATTTTTTCTAATTTTTGTTTAAATTCATTTTCTCTATTCATATTTTTGTTTGTCATTACAAAAACGATTTTTAGTGAGCTTAAATAAAATCTACTAAATTGTATTGCTGCATTAATTTTTTGGCTAATAGGTTGGGTGAGATCTATAGGGAAAAGGATAGTATTAAATTCATTTTTCACTCCATAGGGTGAGGTGATCAAAACTGGACAGTATGCCTTCCTGATTACTTGAGCAGTATTATTCCCTATTGTCTGTGTCTGATTCAGATGTATTCTTCCTATTTTGCCCATTACTATTAATCTAGCATAATTTTCATATGCAAAAGAAATTATCGTTTCACTTACATCTCCTTGTAATATTTGGTAATGAAAATCTATTTCGTATCTTTTACGATAAATGCTAGATAGTAGCTTTAGCTTTCTAATAATGCTCTCATCAGGATCATAATATTCTTTTACTCCATCTTTGATAGATTTAACGTCATGCACAATGTGTAGCAGAGTAATATCACAATTAAATAATGTAGCTATCTGATAGGATTGTTCTACTATTAATTCTGTAAAATCATTAAAGTCTACTGGAGTAACAATATTGTTATAATAAGGATTTTTCATTCACAAGTTACATTAAAAATCATTATTTTATATTTACGATTGCAATTTTATATTTTGGATAGCTTAAAGTTTTTGCCCTTACTAATAATAAAGCAATTTTATTAGGAGCCATTACTTTTGAATTTATTGGTAGTGCCATATAGTCATCTATGTCTTTACTAGCAAAAAGCAATTCATTAGATTTATTGCCATTGGGGTCTATACTACAAAATGCTACACATAGATTAGAACTTGTAGAACTAAAATCAATAAATTTTGGTGGTAATGGTGCTGGAGTAACTAAATTTTTAATGTTTTCATTATAAAGTATATAAATATTATCTTTGTAAATAGTATAAATATAAGAGGTTAGGTATTCATAGCCTATAATATTTTTTTGTCTTTTAGGAACTTTAACTAAAAATTTTGTTTCTCCTTCTGGATTAAATTTAAACACAATGATATCATCGTAATTATATATTTCTTGATCCCTAGTACTTACTTGTTCAGCAAAAGCTATTACCGAGCCATCAACATTTACAACAATATCTTTAAATATTAAGTCATTTATTGTAACTTCATTGCCATTAGCTGCACTATTGAGTATACTTTGAGCTCCTAACTTGCCTAGGCCTTCTGCTATAAATTCTGGTGAGAAATTATATTGTTTTATTTTTTTAACTTCTAAAGTATTATGATCAATAATGGTATAAAAATAACCACTTGCTTTATTTGAAATATATTTAGAATAAGTTAAGCCTACAAGTACAATATCATTATTTGGTAGTGGACCAGCTATCACCTCGCTAATATATTTATCTTTAATGTTTACATCAATTTCCTTCAAAGATTGCCCTTGATCATCAGTTGCTAAAAGCACGAAACTATAATTGTCTCTAATATTCCTACTAATGATTGAGTTTTTTCCTTCATATTTATTACATTTTAGGACTAGTTGTCCATTATTCATCACAAAAAAATCATTTATGGCGAAATCTTCATCTGAATATGGTAATTGAAATTCATTAGCCCATATTCTATTCATATCTTTATCAAACACCATAGCTCCAAATTTCTGAGGCATTCCAGCTTTGTAGGGAGCTGGGTAAAAAATTAATATTTTTGAGCTATCTTGAGATAAATTGAGTTGAAACTTAATAACATTGCGCAAATTTGTATAGTCATAATTAATAGCACCTAATTTTCTAGGTTCAGAAGCTACCAACTCTTCTTTATCTAAAGTAAGCATATATAGAGATACTGTTTTTTCACTTTTTTCAGTAACATAACCAAATACATATATGTTATCATTTACCTCATATAAATCCAGAAAATTTAATTTCTCTATATCACCCAACCCTTTAAAAGCTAATGGTAAAGCATTCCTAAATCTTAAATCGCTTCCAGCATTTGCTACTATGATGTTAGCATTATAGGAAAAATTAACCAATTGACTACCTAAAAATAAAAATTGTTCTGGTTTAGCACTTATCATTTTAGTTATAGTAGTACTAGCGTCTTTTATTGAATATTCTGGACCATAATTTATTGTAACTTTATCCGTCTTGGTCTGTGCTTGGAGATTAAAAAAATAAATAACTCCTAATAATAATACAAAAATTTTTTTCATAACTAATTTTTTTTTACAAATTTATTTAAAATTATTGAAAAAACAATTTTTCTTTTTCTTGCAAGCCACGTAAAAAATCTGAATTACTCATCGTCTTTCTACCCTCTAAAGCTACAGTTTTAGGAATTAATATCCCATCACTACAACCTATAGCAAAAGTATTTTTATCTAAAATTATAAATTGTCCAGGCATAGAATTGAAGAGTTTATAATCAGTATCAAAAATTTTTAATATCAATTTATTTTTTTGAGGATTAATAAGATAAACAAAAGCTGCTGGTTTAGGAGATAGAGCTCTCACTACTTGCCAATTGTAATTGCAAGATTTATCCAAATTTAATTTACAAATTTCTTTTGTTATTTTAGGTGCATAAATTTTTTCTTGTTCATAAATTTGTTCTTGTGGGGTAGGATTAATAGTATTATCCACTAGACCTATTATAGAGTCTATTACTAGCTGAGCACCTTTTATTTTTAATCTATCATGAAGAGATTGAAAATTGTCTGTATCATAAATAGGTTCGGTATTTTGCAATAAAATAGGCCCTCCATCTATTTGTTCATTTAATAGAATAGTTGTTACACCAGTTATATTTTCACCATTAATGATAGCCCATTGTATAGGTGATGGTCCACGATATTTAGGTAATAAAGAAGGATGTAAATTAATAGTCCCATATTTAGGAATAGATAATATTTCATTAGGAACTATTCTAAAAGCTACTACTACAATAAAATCTGGATTTAATTGTTTTATTTGTTTGATAAAAGAAGGATCTTTTAATGAAATAGGTTGTGCTATAGGCAAGTGCAGTTCTGAAGCTTTTAATTTTACAGGTGAAGGTTGCATTTTTAAACCTCTGCCAGCTTGTTTGTCTGGTGTAGTAACCACAAGGGATATATTAAAATTTTTAGCTAATAATTCTAAAGTAGGGACAGCAAAATCTGGTGTCCCCATGAAAATTATATTTAATTTGTGCATTTATTTATAGATTTTCCTTTGCTCTAGCCATACTAATAGCTGTTAAAGCTGCTTCTACACCTTTATTGCCATGACTGCCACCACTTCTTTCTATTGCTTGTTCATAATTATCCGTAGTTAAAACACCAAAAACTACTGGGATAGAGTTTTGCAGAGATACTTGCATACAGCCATTTGCTACTGCATTAGATATAAATTCGAAATGTCTTGTCTCACCTTGTATCACACAACCTAGACAAATAATGACATCGTATAATTGTTTTTTTGCAATTATTTGAGCCAATTGTGGTAGTTCATAAGAGCCAGGAACATGCTTTACTAAAATATGCTCTTGTTTAGCGCCATGCTCTATCAAGCTATTATATGCACCTTTTAGTAATCTATCAGTTATTTCTCTATTCCAATCAGAAACAATTATAGCATATCTAAATAATGAACCATCTAAGGATTCATTTTTATCATTATATGATAAATCAATTTTTTTATTCATTCGATAAATCTATTTATTTTTCATAGCTGTCTCTGCTCGAGCTATATATTTATCTATATCTCTAGCCTCTGTAGAGCGAGGATATTTCTCTTGAATTTCTTTATATAGTCTGATAGCTTCTTTATAATTATCCATCATTTCATAAGTCATTGCGCAACGGTGCAAATACATTGGTGTAGTGAAATTATTATCACTATTTTTTATTGCTTTGTTATAATACTTGAGAGCTGATTCATTATCATCTAATTCTAAATAAGCATCTCCTATCGAGCCTAATGCCATTGTAGCAATAATGTTATCTTTGCCATTATATTTCTTTAAATGTGTAATAGCATCTTCATAATTTCCCTGTCTCAGATATATCATCCCAATATAATAATTAGCTAATTTACCAGTAGGAGTGCTACCATATTGATCTATTATATCTAAAAAACCCAAATCTACTCCATCTCCATTAAGTGCTAAATTAAAAGAATCTATCAAATAATATTGCTCTGCCATATACATACTAGCAGCTGCTTCTTCATTTTTTGGTTTAGAGACAAATCTATTATATAAAAATATAATTAATATTACTGCTGTGATGCCTATTAATACCCATGTAAGTATTTTTTGATTTTTATTAACAAAACTTTCCATTTTTGAAAAAGTACTTGGTTCTTTTTCAGCGTTTACATTTTGTCCTTTTTTATCTTCTGCCATAATTTCGATTTTATATTTTGCAAAATTAAATTAAATTTTTTTAAAAATCACATATTAATTAATCAATAATAAAAAATAAACTTTCTACTTATAGTTGAGTAGTGAGTAGCAAGTAGCGAGTAGATAGTAGCGAGGAGCGAGGAGCGAGTAATGAGTAGCGAGTAGATAGTAGATAGTAGAAAATACTTAATCAATACAATCATCATTTCTCCCCGTCTCACCCATCACTTATCACTTATCACTTATCACTAACCACTATTCTCCTCTTCTCCCAGTCTCCCCGTCACCAAATCACCTCGTCTCCCACCCTCACTCTATCTTACCAACCCTTCTCTCATGTCTTCCACCTTCAAAATCTGTAATTAAAAATTTTTTAACAACTTCTAAAGCTAGTTCATTAGCAATAAATCTAGCAGGCAAAGCTAAAGCATTAGCATCATTATGTTTGCGACCTAGCTCTGCTAGCTCTGGCATCCAGCAATATACTGACCTCACTCCTTTATGTTTATTAGCTACTATATTTACACCATTACCAGAGCCACACATCAAAATGCCATATTTCACCTCTCCATTTACTATTAAATCTGCCACTTTATGAGCAAAATCAGGATAATCTACTGCCTCTGCACTATAAGTGCCACAATCTACTATTTCATATTCTGCTGATAATTGATTTTTTATAAATTCTTTCATTTCATAACCAGCATGATCAGATCCAATTGCTACTTTCATAATTATTACTATTTTTTGGTTCTATAACATTTATTGAGTGTTAATTATTTTACCACAAAGGGCACAAAGATATTACACAAAGTTCACAAAGTGCCATTTATTACTCTTTTAATCCCATCTTTTAATAAAATAACATTAAAGTTTATCAATAGTCCTAACTTATAATTTCCGAGTTTTAAGTATGTTAATGTTTGGGCTAAATGTATATCATTTAATGCTTCTACACTTTTAATTTCAATAACTAATTTCCTCTCAACCAACAAATCAATTCTGTAACCACAATCTAATTTTACTCCTTCAAATACTAATGGCATCGGTTTTTCTTTTTCTACAAATAATCCCGATTCCCTAATTTTATAATACATACATTCTTTATATGCACTTTCTAATAAACCTGGTCCTAGCTCTTTATGAATCTCTAATCCCAAACCAATTACTTTATTTGCTAATTCATTCTCTTCCATTTTTTCTTTGTGTTCTTTGTGCCTTCTTTGAGAACTTTGTGGTTAATATTTAACTATCCAATAATAAATTAAATTCATTTTGTAAAATTAATCTTTTTTTTTATCTTTACCCAAAATAAATGTTATAGAACCATTTTTTAATTAAAAAAAATTAACTTTTAACATTAAGATAACTTTTAGATAATTTGTAGATAACTTTTAATAACTTCATTTTTTATTTACAATAATTTTTATATATAAGCATTTTTTTGAATGTAATACCTGAAACTTTTGATTAATTATTTTAAAAGTTATTTACATTTTTACCCTGCAAATAAAAAATTTTTTATTTACAAATTCAAAATTAACAAAAAAATGATAATTGTTAATAACTTATTTTTTTTTAATAAAATTCATTAATTTAGCATTAAATTTATTGTAGAAAAAATGTTAATAAAATTATAATAATTTTTTAAAGTTAATTTTGTAAAAAACTTATCTACATATTTACAATATTATTAATATTATAAATTTTAAAATTTAAAGAAAGAAAAGATAATATGATTAAAAATATTGAAGAAAAAATAAAAAATTTAAAGAAAGAAAAAAATGCTATAATTTTGGCACATTATTATCAAATACCTGAAATACAAGATATAGCAGATTATGTAGGTGATAGCTATGCATTAGCTAAATATGCTCAAAAAACTGATGCAGATATAATTATTTTAGCTGGCGTCAAATTTATGACTGAGACTGCAAAGGTCTTAAATCCATCAAAGCGTGTTTTCATCCCTGATATGAATGCCGGTTGCTCTCTTGTAGATGCCGCTCCAGTAGAAGATTTTAAAAATTGGATAAATATTTATCATAATCCTTTCGTTGTTACCTATATTAATTCTTCTATCGAAATTAAAATGTTATCAGATGTCATAGTTACTAGTAGTAATGCTGTTAAAATTGTTAACAAAATACCAGAAGACAAAACTATACTTTTCGCTCCAGATAAAAATTTAGGTAATTATGTAATGCAAAAAACAAAACGAAATATGCAAATATGGGATGGACATTGCTATGTACATGATCAATTAAAATCTCAACAAATTATTAATTTGAAAAAACAAAATATTGATGCTCCTGTAATATCTCATCCAGAATGCTCACCTACGATTCTAGCTATGAGTGATTTTATCGGTAGTACATCAGCGTTATTAGATTATGTTAAAAATACAAATTATGATAAATATATCGTAGCTACTGAAACTGGTATTATTCATCAAATGAAAAAGATTAAACCTAATGCAAATTTTATTTTAGTACCTGCTGATGAATCGTGTAGCTGCAATGATTGTATGTATATGAAATTAAATACTTTAGAAAAAATCTATGAAAATCTAACTATAGAAAATAATGAAATCTTATTAAGTGATGAAATAATTCAAAAAGCTAAAATTCCAATTCTACGAATGATGGAAATGGCTGAAGATTAATTTGGTTAATTATTTAACAGTCCATTTTTTTATTAATCCGCAAATGCACACAAATGAACACAAATTATTAATTAAAGTTGATTAGTGGTTAATGATTAGTGATTAGTGATAGGGTACAAGGTACAAGGTACAAGGTACAAGGGTTGATGAGTTGATAAGTTCAGCAAGATAATAGTTTTAAATTAATTAATAAATGCACTCAAAAGACTAAATCATCAGTGTTAATTTGTGTAAATCTGTGGATGAAATTATAGCCATTACAGTTTATTATTTATTAATCCACAAATGCACACAAATAAGCACAAATTAAATATTCAATCTCCAGATCCTTTAGTTTCAAAAATCCCAGTTCAGACAATTTAATTCTATCATTCTCCGTGTCCTTTGTGCCTTCTTTGAGAACTCTGTGGTTAATATTTAACAAATTCATTTTTGTAAATTACACTTTTTTAATATTTACCTATAGAAAACGTTATAGAATAATAAATTTTATTAAAAAAAATTTATTTAATTTTGAAAATTATATTAGTTTTTAATGAAAATTAGTAATTTTTTAATTTTATTTCTATTTTTTATAAATTGTCTATATTCACAGGATAGTATTAAAAAAGTTATTAACTATTATGACAATAAAAATATTAGTAGTATTGGTTTTTTAAAAAATGAAAAACCACATGGATATTGGATTAATTATCATAATAATGGAAATTTAAGATCTGAAGGAAAATTTAATAATGGTTTATTAGATAGTACATGGAAATATTATAATACTGATGGTAGTATATCACAAATTATTAATTACATTAATGGTATTAAAAATGGTGATTATTATAAATATTATGATAATTATTTCACTAAATGTAAATATTTTAATGATACTCTTGTAGATACTTGTTATACATTTACTTATTCTCAAAAATTATTAAAATCTATACCTTATAAAAATGGTGTTCCCGATGGCATAGGTTATGACTATGATACACTTGATAATAGAATTATTACAATTTATACTTATAAAAATGGTTTTCTTTTGAGTAGAGAATCTATTAATAGATATGACGAAAATAATAAAAAAACTGATAAATGGATAGAAATAGATAGTACTAAAAAAATTAAACAAGAAATTTACTATAAAAATGGATTAAAATATGGAATAGTTAAAACCTATGATTTGAAAACTGATAAATTGAAATCTATTCAGAGGTATGAAGCAGATACGATGATAGTAACTTCTGATGTTAAAATCCACGACATTAAAAGAGACTATTATCCTAATGGAAATATTAAATCTATTGGTAGTTATTTTAATGATATACCTGATGGAGTTAGACGAGATTACGATATTAATGGTAAAATAATAGCTTCTTATATTTTCAGAGATGGTATATTAGAAGCTACTGGAATAATAGATGAGAAAGGTAAATATCAAGGAAAATGGTATTATTTTTATGAAAATGGAAATATTTATGAAACAGGAAACTATAGAAATAATTTGAGAGTAGGCGAGTGGATTGTTTATGATACTTTAGAAAATGTATTAGAAAAAATGGAATATCTTAATGGTTTATTAGATGGAGAGTATGTTTTTTATTATCCAGATGGAAATATTAAAAGAAAAATTTTTTATGAGGATGGTTTAGCTAATGGTGAATACGTAGAATATGACATTAATGGTGATATTATAGCAAAAGGTAAATTGTCTAATGATGAGAGGACAGATAAATGGATTTATAAGGTAAATAATCTATTATATGAGGTAGATTTTACTAATGATATATTAAACGGTAAATATGAAATAAAAAATTATAATACTAAACAAACTTTGTACAAAGGACGGTTTTTTGATGGTAAGCCTATAAATAAGCATTATACTTATTATGATAATAGAGAAACTAAATTGATAGAATCATATGATATTGCTGGTGATAGGAATGGATGGGAAAAGTTATTTAATGAGCAGGGGTATTTGATTTATAAAGTTTTATATAGATTAGGTGATGTCATTAGAATAGGTAATGAAAAATTATAAGGTCTATAAAGTTTATTTGAGTTGAAATATATAATATTAGTCCACAAATACACACAAATAAAAAATTAAAAAGACAAAAATTTGTTTATTAAAAAATTTATTTAATTTTGAATTTATAAACTTAAAAACATTATTAAAATGAAAAAATTTTATTTATTATTTGTCTTAATTACTTTATCAAGTTTACTATTTGGCCAAATTAGTACACCTGATATACCATGGAGTTTTACAAATAAAACGTCTGATATACAAAATATTGATGTTTATGATATGACTCCACCTAATGTTCAGAAGTTATTACAAGATGATGAACAAATGATAAAATATGACAAAAAATTACGTATTGGTGCTATACAAACTGTTGATATTGATGCTTATAATTCTGGCACTTTTGATTATTTAGAAAATGATGATGTAATATGGAGATTAAAAATAACATCTAAAGATGCTAAGGCATTAAATGCTATATTTGATTATTTTAATCTACCAAATGGAGTAAAATTATTTATTTATAATCCAGATAAATCTACAGTATTAGGCGCTTATACTAGTGAATTGAATAATGAAGATAATGTTTTAGCTATACAAGCTTTACCAGGAGATGAAATGATATTAGAGTTTAATATTCCAAATTATATAATTGACTATTCATTTTTTCATTTAAGTGAAATTACCTATATATATAGAGATGTATTATTCGAGAAGTCGTCTGGAGCATGTAATGTGAATGTTACTTGTTCAGAAGGTGATAATTGGACAAATCAAAAAAATGGTGTAGCTAAAATACAGATACGTGCTGGTAGTTATTATTATTTATGTTCTGGTTCTTTAGTGAATAATACTAATAATGATTGTACACCATATTTTCTTACAGCAGACCATTGTGGTTATGAGTCTAGTACCTCAGATTTAAATTATTGGCTTTTTTATTTTAATTATGAAGCTACTACTTGCGCAGGCACTTTACCTCAATTTACTAATCACACTGTTACAGGTTGTACTTTTGTAGCTAGTGATAACTATGGTGCTACTAGTTTAGGTTCTGATTTTTATTTAGTAAAATTTAAAAATAATGTTCCTGCTAATTATAATCCATATTACAATGGATGGTCTAGATTAACAAGTATAAGTACTAGTGGAGTAGGTATACATCATCCTAATGGAGATATTAAAAAAATAAGTACTTATCAAAACACTCTTTTATCTGGATATACTACACATTGGTCTGTTAAATGGATAGCTACTGCTAATGGACATGGCGTTACTGAAGGTGGTTCTAGTGGTTCTCCATTATTTAATAATTCTGGTAAAATTATTGGTACTTTGACAGGAGGCAGTAGTGATTGCAGTGCTACTGATCAACCAGATTATTATGGTAAATTTTCTTATCATTGGGCATCTAATGGC
>JASEGF010000048.1 GCA_030017935.1 Bacteroidales bacterium
GATGAAAGGTGGGATATATAGTGTATCAACTGTTCATGAGAAGATAACAGATTTCGTAGGCTGGATATATTTCAAGTTCCGAGGAGTGGCGACGAAATATTTAACAAATTACATAATGTGGTTTGTTGTTAAGGGTAAGTATTTGGCGGAGAAGATTATAGAAGATACGGGGAGGATATTGAATTTGGCGGCGTCGGATAGGCGGGCATGGGAGCGGTACAGTTATTTGATGTCTAAAACATATTTAATTTATAACATTTAAATTTTTTTTCTCTATCTTTACCCTTTCTTATTCTTACCCCACATATTAATCAATAACATAACTATTCTTCCATTTTATTTCTTAAGCATCTTTTCAAAAAAATTATTTTAATTTTGAAAAAAACTATTAATATGAAATTTGTTAATATTGTCATTTTATCCCTTATAATTTTTTTAGCTTTAACAGGTTGTGAATGCAAAAGGAATGATGAACATAATACTACAAAAGTAAATATGGATTCTGAACTATACGAGGAGCATTTATTAGAAGCTAATAAACTTTATCTCAAGCAAGAGCAAAGAGATATAGCCACTTATATTCAAAGGAAAGGTTGGATAATGGATACTACACCTAGAGGTGTATATTATATGATTTATAAAAATGGAGATGGTGCCTTGCCCGAAAAGGGAGATATTGTCAGATTTGCTTTCAAAACTATGCTTATCAATGATCAGATATGTTATGATTCTGAGAAATCAGGGCCCAAAGAGGTAGAATTAGGAAAGTCTGAAATAGAAAGTGGATTAGAAGAAGTATTATATTATCTGCCAGAAGGTACGCAAGCTTTTGCTATAATTCCGTCATTTTTGGCTTTTGGTTGGTTAGGTGATGCAGAGAGCATTCCTACTAGAGCTGTGTTAATTTATGATTTACATATATTAAAGGTGGTCAAAAGATAGGAGATTAAAATTCTTCATATGGCACTGGTAGTGGATGTCTAGAATTATAACGTAAAAGGAAATTATATATTATTTTATTCTTCTTTTTAGCATGTAAAAGTTCATTATATAGTAAGTCATCTCGTTCTTTTAAAAATTTTAAAAAATTATCATAATTGAAATAAAATCTTTTCCCTGTTTGCAGCTCTATTACATATTCAACGTTAACTTTTCTACGTTCTACTATTGGGTATGAAACCCAGTAATTATAATAGTAATAATCATCATATGAATTATAATATGTTATTTCAATATCATAGAAATGTATTAGTGATCCTATGATCGTAGCATGATAAAAATTATTTTCATATGCTTGTTTAATATAGACAGAATTATCTATAACAACAGCAAATAAAGTATCTAAACGACAATAATGCTTATTAATACTATCATTACAAGGTATCTCTACAGAGTATAATGAGCCTGTATTATCTAATATTACTCTATAATCAGTATAGTCAGGATTATTATAATATAATGATTGAGGTTTTAAATATACTCCATCATTAAAAAAATATTTTCTAATTACAATTTCATTTTGAGAAAAAGCAGTTAAGGGAATTAACAATATTAAGATAAAATATTTAAATCTCATCTATTATCATATTGTTGAGCTAATTTTAATAGAAAAGTAGGCTTATGAATAATAAATCTTTTATAAATGCCATCAGCGATTAGACCTATAGAATCATAAGCTTTTACTTCGAAAGTTAAAACATTACCTTCTATTTTGATGAGTTTAGCAATACTTCTCACTGTATCACCTATTCTAGTTGCCCTCAGATGTTTTACATTAATCTCTATACCAACGGTACAATAATCTGATTCTAATCGTGGATCTACACAATCCATACAAGTTTTTTCCATAAATGCAACTAACGCTGGTGTAGAAAAAACATCTACTAATCCAGAGTTATACTGTAGTGCTGAATCTTCTTGACTAACAATTTTCTCTTCTTCATAAGTAATGCCAATTTCTAATTCCATAATTTTAAAATTTTTATTAGTGACTCCGGAGGGACTCAAACCCGCAACCCTCTGATCCGAAGTCAGATGCTCTATTCAATTGAGCTACGGAGCCTAATATTAACAAAATTTAATTTTTTTTCATTATTAACATTTTTTACAATAATAATAAAATAGAGAATTTTATTCATTTTCTATATAATAAACCTCTCTATTCAATTCATTTCTTAATAAATCTAATGATTTTTTAATTGCAGGATAGTCTTTTTGTAGATACAATTCGAAAATTTTAATAGCAAATTCTGAATATGTATCATGTGCTTCATTATATGCTTGATTGATGATTTGTATCATTTCTTCTTTAGCAGCTACCACGGATAGCCATGCTTTTCTACTAACATAAATTTGCTGACTCAGATTATATTCATATTCTTGTCTCAATACATCTAGCATATATTTATGTAAAGTGGAGATATTCTCGAAATTTTCTTTAGACATTTTAGTCAATAACTGCTCTGGAGCTATTCTCTCTAAAAACAATGCTAATCTCTCATATGCTTGTATTTTTAAAGGTAAAAAATTTTTCCTCACATCTTCATCTCTAAGCGAACGTATTTCTTTTAAATGTCTTTCATTCATAGATTTTAATACAAATAATGCTGTTATAAAAACTATTAAAGAAGGCACAAGAACTAGTAAAACTGTTATTATTCCTTGATTCATTTTTTTACAAAATTACAAAAAATTTATTATTTATTTTTAATATGCATTTAATTTTTTAAATGCCCTATTTATTTGCTATTAATAAGTTATATAGTTGAATGATATAATTAGCTTCTTTGACATCGTGTACCCTCAAAATATCAGCCTTATTTATTAAAGCTTGAAGATTAAGAGCAGATGTTGGACATAGAGCATCATCAGGAGATATATCTAGTGCTTTATATATCATACTTTTCCTAGATAACCCTATTAAAATAGGCCTATTATGGATGGTAAACTCTTTTAAATGATTTAAAATTTTATAATTATGTTCTATAGTTTTGCCAAACCCAAAACCAGGATCAATTATTATATCGTGAATGCAAGCATCTGATAAAACATGTAAGCGTTCCGAAAAAAAATAATTTATTTCTTCGATAACGTCATTATAATGGGGATTTATCTGCATAGTAGATGGAGTCCCCTGCATGTGCATAGCTATATAGGGGATATGAGCATTAGCTACAGTTGTTATAATATCTGGATCCATCAATCCACTAGAAATATCATTTATTATATCAGCACCTTCGTCTATAGCATATTTAGCTGTTTTAGCATGATATGTATCAATAGAGATTATAATATTGGGGAAATTTTTTCGAATATGAGGTAAAATACTAGAAAGTCTTTCTATTTCTTCTTCAGCAGTTAATGGAGTAGATTGAGGACGAGTAGATTCTGCTCCTATGTCTATGATCGCAGCTCCATCATTAATCATAGATTCTACTTTGCTAATAGCCTGTTCTACTGATTTTACTCTACTATCTGCAAAATAAGAATCTGGGGTATAGTTTATTATCCCCATTATAGCTGGCAATTTGATTTCTGCTAACTGGTTTCTAAAATTAAATCTAATCTTATCCATTTTTATTTTTTAATTTTACAAAATTAGAAAATAATCTTGCAAAATGAGAAAAGGTAAATTTATAGTGATTGAAGGATTGGATGGATGCGGTAAATCTACACAGATAGACCTATTGACAAGTGCACTGCATCATAAAAGTATAAATACTCTAACCATACATTTTCCTAGGCGTAGCGATGAAGAATCTCCACTTTGGGGAACCATGATAAAGAAATTTTTGGATGGCTATTATGGTAATATAGACAAGGTACATCCAGAGCTTGTAGCACTTTTATTTGCTGGTGATAGATATAATGCAGCAGATGAAATAAATACAAATTTGAATTCAGGAAATTGGATAATATGTGATAGATATGTTTTGTCTAACATTGCTTATCAAGGTGCTAAACTCCCTTATGAAAATTGGAACAGTTTTGCTTATTGGATTTTAAAAACAGAGTATGAGTATTTTAAAATTCCTAAACCAGATTTACAAATTATTTTATCAATGCCATTTCACTTTATAGAAAATAATCTTAAAATTAGAAAACAAAATTTTGAAGAAGACATTCATGAGCAATCAATGACCTTCCTAAAAAATGTTGACAAAATGTATGATTGGATAATTGAAAATATTCAAGATGATATTAAATCATTACACTATAATGAAATAAAAAATATTAATGATGTTCATAAAGACATAATGCAAATGATAGATACACAATATTTTTAAATAATTATCAAAAATTATATTCCTTTGCCATTCATTTTAGTAATATATATATATTTATTGAAATGTTTCAATCAAGTGCGGCAATGTGTAATTTTATAATAAAAGTTATAAATGTTATAAAAATATTTTTTAGATTGAAAAAATATTACTAATTTTGCAAAAATTATTTTGGCCCATTCGTCTAGACGGCCTAGGACGCCAGGTTTTCATCCTGGAAATCGGGGGTTCGAATCCCCCATGGGTCACTAAATAAAAAAAATTTTTTAAACTATGGCACATCATAAATCAGCGAAAAAACGCATTAGATCTAATGAAAAGAAAAGACTTTATAATAGATATTATAAAAAAACTATGCGTACTATGATTAAGAAAATTTTAGCAACGACAGATCCTAATGAAGCTATAAATATGCTACCATCATTTTATTCAGTTGTAGATAAAAATGTAAAAAGAGGTATCATACATAAAAATAAGGGAGCTAATTTAAAACATAAAATTACCAAAGAGTTAAATAAAAGAAAAAATTTAACTACTGCATAATTAGTTTTGTAATATATAAAATATTTTAACTAAAAATACATTATATTTTTTAATTATAATGTATTTTTTTATTTATATATACCTTTCTAAATAAGCAATAAAAAATTATTTGAGTACTTATATATCGCTCTTATTTTAATATATTTTTAATATTTTTTACATTAATCATAAACTAATTCTATATATTAATTATTTTTATTAGTTTTTATTAAAAGATGTCGTTGAAAAGAATAGTTTCCCCAGAATGTTTGAAGGGATTTTTTAATCTATGGTTATAGATTAAAAATATTTAATTAGTCGACCCTTAAAAACACAATAATCATTTGTTTGTTAATAACTTATTGATAATTTTTCATTTAAAATAATGCAAATTTTTGTAACTTTGAACCATAAAACTGGCAAATTTTAGAGAGGCTATTTTTATCTCTTTTTTAAAAATTTTACTACCAATTCCTCTTTATTTTTTAAAATAAAATATTCAAATTGACTTTTTAAGGGACGACTAATTATACCCTTGGAGTTGGCGTCCAAATACTATTTTTAGTACCTTTAATAACTCTAATCCATCCCATCAATGTTGCTAAATTAGCAAGGTAAAAATGTGTTATAAATCTGAAAAGTTTTAAAATTTTATTGTGTGGATACAGAATAAATCTGTCTAGTAAAGTAATCAAAATACTGAGAACTATAATGCTAGATAGTAAAATATATAACCAATTTCCTGTCGTAGCTATAATAATTGAAAATAAATTAATTATTATTAAAAAAAATGGACCAAACCAACGTAAGACTTTATGAGAAAAAAAACAAAAACTTAATGCATTAAATTTCAATAATATAGAAGAAAAAATAAATAAATTTTGAATAGCACCAGCAGCTATGCGTATTTTTCGATTATACTCTATTTTCATGTCTGCGGTTGTTTTTTCATAGACCACAGCATCACGAGCATATATTCCCCAAAAATTATTCTTTAGAATATTTAAGCAAATATAAAGGTCGTCCATGATCAATTTATCTTCTGGTATAGGCGAGAATAAATCTTTTCGCATAGCATAGCAACCACCAAATGATCCCATTGCTTTTCCCCAAATACACCCTTCATATTCTTTGATTTTTGATTCTAGTGAAATATATTGTTGCTCTGGCAATGTGATTCCGTCCGTACTGTCGTTTATATTTATTATCCTACTATCTACGAAACCTATTTTGGGATTACTAAAGTAAATCACTAACTCCAAAATAGTTTTTGGGCTAAAAATAATGTTAGCGTCAGTCAAAATAAGAATCTCATTATTAGCTTTGGGAATTAGCTGGTTAAGAATAGCAATTTTGCCTTGTCTTTGGGTGAAAAAATATGGCTTAATAAAAGAGTATTTCTCTGCCCATTCAGATAATATAGTGTTAGTATTATCAGTAGAGTTATCTGATCCAATAAGTATTTCTATTTTGTCTAAAGGATATTCTCCATTTATGATAGAAGCCAATTTGTCCGATATCACTAGCTCTTCATTATGTGCAGCAATTATAATTGATACATTGGGAAAAAAACCAATGTTTTGTTTGCGACATTTGTGTTTTTTAGAAAAATAATGGATTATTAATAATATAAAAGGATATAGTAAATAATTATAAATCAATAAAATAGCACTAATCCAAAATAATATTTTGATTATTAACATTTTATAACATTTTATAAAAATTCAACAAATCATCAGTCAATTTTTGTAATGAAAAATGTTCTTTGACTAGTTCACGTGCATTATTACCTATTTGATGCATCATATCAGGATTGTTAATTAAAAAATTAATTGCCTCAGCAAACTCATTTGTTGTATCTGCTATGATAGCATGTTTATTATTTTCTATGGGAATGCCCTCTGCACCTATACTAGTTGTAATAATAGCTTTACCCATGGCCATACCTTCTATTATTTTCACTCTAATACCGCTACCAGAAAAAAGTGGTACTATCAATACACTGTGCGCAGCTAAAAAATCTTTGGATGAAGGCACCTCGCCGTAAAAAATAACATTTTTAAATGTTAAGATTTTTGATTTCAGAGTATTATCACAATTTCTACCTGCTATGTGTAGCTCTAAATTTGGATGATTATTCAATACTTTGGGCCATACTTTTGAGAGAAACCACTCTAATCCTTCTTGGTTTGGTAGCCAATCTAATCCTCCGATAAAAGCTAATTTGTCTATAGCATCTGAATCGTTTGAAAAAGTAAAGTAATCAGATAAATCTAACCCAACAGGCAAAATTATTTCTGGTTTTTGCTGCCCAAGCCACTTATGTATTCTGGCATCTGGTTCAGAAATAGAGAGAAGCCCATCATAAGTATTTAAATATTTTTTTAGATAACGTTGCAAACGGTTAGCTAAATTTAAAAAATAAAATTTTTTTATTGGATTGATTTCATTTTTTGCTTTTCTCTTCCATATATAATGCTCTATATTATGTGCTCTATAGACAACTTTAGCCGATGAATACTGTCGTATAAGAGGTATTAAATGTAGTAAATACAATCCTTCTAGTTGTATGATGTCAAATTCATTACTTTTTAATATTTCTACTAATCTTTCATTAAATGTATTTGAATAAAAACGCTCTGCTATGTATGGTGTATTCTTAAAGAAAAAATTTATTAAAACATCTTGAGTTCGAATATCAGTATCTACGAAACTAGTTTCAGCAACTATTTTATTTTTTAAATAATCTGGTAAATTATTTTCATCAAATGGATGCTTGGGAGTAGTCATAGTGAATAAATAGATGTCTTGCTGAGCCTTTACAAGTCCTTCTATCATACTAGCAGTAGCTAATGCACCACCATCATGCGATGGGTATGGGAATTTATTAGCTATAATAAGGATTCGCATGTTGTTTTAAAATATTTTTCAAAAATAATAAGAACTTTTATAATTGTATTAATATTTGATTGTGATAGATTCTTATAATCAAATACTAAAATTAACTAAATACTATTTAGAAAAAATTATATTAAACGCTTTACTACTCAAACAACTTGCCAAGATCATCTTCTGTAATAGGTATTCTTTTAGTAGTATCGATTAATTGAGCAAATTTCAATTTTCTATTTTGTAATACTAAAATTTTTTCTTCTATGGAATCTTTGACAATGAATTTATAAGAAATTACATTTTTGTCTTGTCCTATACGATGAGTACGATTTATTGCTTGGTATTCTACTGCAGGATTCCACCAAGGATCTAGTAAAAAAACAAAATCTGCAGCTGTTAGATTTATACCCACACCACCAGCTTTTAGAGACATCAGAATAAGTTTCACATCTTTATTATTTTGAAATTCATTTACTATGTGCATTCTTTCCTCCATAGGAGTACTACCTGTAAGCATTAGAAAAGGAATATCATGAGCTTCTAAATATTCTTTATAAAGATTTAAATGCTTTACAAATTGAGAAAACATTACTAGTTTATTGTCAGAAGTTATAATTTTATTAATATTTTCTATTACATCGTTAAATTTCCCACTTTCGTCTTTATAATTTTTATCAATTATAGCTGGGTGATTTGCTATCAACCTTAGCCTAGTGATACCTGAGAGGATGGATAAATAAGCTTTATCAAAACCGACTTTTTGTTTAAGGTCGAGAAGATAATTACGTATTTCACTTTTCTTTTCTTCATAATAGCTAAGCTGCTCCTCTGTCATGATAGAATAATAAGTGCGTTCAGTCAATGGTGGTAACTCTTTAGCTACCATATCTTTAGTACGTCTTAGAATAAATGGACTGATAATTTGTTGTAGGCTTTTTTCTGTGCCTTTATGTGCATCTTTCTCAATAGGTATCATGAATTTTTTCCTAAAAGTATTAAGATCACCTAATAAATTAGGATTAACAAAAGTCATTTGAGACCATAAATCTACTATTGTATTTTCTATTGGTGTACCAGTGAGTACAAATTTGCGTTTAGCATTTAGCTTAGTGATTACTCTGAAAATCTTACTAGAAGGATTTTTGATAGCTTGGCTTTCATCTAAAAAAATATAATCAAAAGTATGCTTACTCAGTATTTCGTAATCTTTTCTGACTGTCCCATAAGTTGTTAAAATCAAATCATACTTAGCGAGTATATGAGAGTCTATTTTTCGATTAGCACCATAATACACAAAATATGATAAAATAGGAGCAGTAGTTTTGATTTCATTTATCCAGTTGTATATTAATGAAAGGGGCATCACTATTAAAACTGATAATTTTCGTTCCTTGAAAAGTGTATTTTTCTCAAAATTTTTAGAAGATTGTGGTATTAACTTTTGATTTTCATCTTTTTTGTATGCTAGAAAGGCTAATACTTGTATAGTTTTACCTAAACCCATATCGTCACTTAGAATGCCACCAAAGCCATGTTGATCTAAAAAATCGAACCAATTAACACCCTTTTGTTGATATGGTCTGAGAGTTTTTCTGACAGACGGCGGCACCTTAACATTAGCTATTTGATCTAGTTTTAATTGTTTAACGTCAATATCAATTTTAGATTTAGTTGTTGAAATATCTCTAAAAAGTTCTATTTGTGCTTTAGATACTGAGATGCTATTATGTCCATTTTGAGATAAAATAGCTACTTCTTTATATTTAGCAAACCATTCCCTTGGCAATAGAGCGATCTTGCCATCTGGCAAAATGTATTCTCTTCTATTTTCTAAAATATTATTCCTCAATAAATAAAATGGCACACTATAATCATCAAAATACACCTCTATTTGCAAATCAAACCAATCAATACCACTTTTTTTGATTTGCTGCTTTAACTCTACTTTGCCCAGGAAATATTTATCTTTTAATCTATCTATATCTAGTTCTATGTTTTTATTAGTAAAAAGCTCTTTGTTTAAGTTGATAAAATTAATATAATCATAGAGGGTCTCATTTTCATTAACTTCATTGCTATCTTCATTTGTATCAATTAGGATAAAATTATTATAAAATATATGTTTTAATCCTATGAAATTCAGATAATTTATTATATCGTTTTCAAAATCTTTATTTCTCTGTAGTTTAGAAATATTTATTACATTGTTATCATTATTAAACACTACAAAACAATCTTTTTTGTCTCCAAAAGCAATCTCTTCGTCATAATAGCGGAAAAACAAACTGAGAACGGGCTTCAGATCTAGTCCAATTTCTAATCTTAAAATAGGTACAGGAGAAATGGATAATTCTTTGACAACAAAATCTCCATTTAGCTCTACAGGCAACTGCTTTTCGAGTAATGGTTTTATAAATTTATTAATATAATTAATTTCATGAGATTGTGGGATAAAAATCTCGGTTTTTTCTAGAAATGGTTCTATTTTTTTACCATCAATACCATCGTCAGTAGTATATAAAATGCCATTATTTATTACCCAGCAAGGCTTGTAGTTTAAAATATAGGTATTTTCTTTTGACAAATTTATATTTTTATCATTTACCTTGGTTTTTAAACTATATTTAATACCTTCATTATTTTTATTAAAAATAAATATTATATCTAATGGATTAGAACTAAAATGAATTGGCTCTTCACCAATAATTACACTATCTCGATCTCCTTTGTTGTAAAGAGGTATTTTGTTTTTTTCTAATATTTCAAGAAGTTTATTTGTTTTTTCGCGTAGATAATTTGTAATTATTTCAAAATTTTTTTCATTTAAATTAGCTAATTCATATTCAATATTTAATGTGTCTAAGTGAAAAACATTGGCTATATGTAGATAGGTCATCATAGAGCATAATTCTAGAGCTTTTTTAGTAGGTTCATCTATATCAATTGATACATTTTTTAAGGTAACTGGTTTATAAGCAGCACTGAATTGCCCATTTTTCAATATAGTAACTTCATATGGTACTACCATCCAATCAAAATATTTATCTTTTACGATTGTAAAAATAATTCGCTTATCCACAGTTTATGTATTCTTTTGCAAATATAATAATTATAGTTTAATTTAAAAAATTTATATAATAAAAAAAGCGATGTAAAGTTTTCATTTACATCGCTTTATAATTTTTTAGTAAAAATTATATCATCTTGAGAGCTTCTAAAGTAGAATTATAATTAGGTTCATGAGTGGCTTCTTTTACATATTCCACATATCTAAATATGCCATTAGTATCTATTACTACAACACCACGAGCTAATAGCATTAATTCTTCTATTAGAAATCCATATTTTTCACCAAATTCTCTATATTTATAATCACTTAATGGTATTACATTTTTAATACCTTCAGCAGCACAGAATCTATTAAGAGCAAAAGGCAAATCCATAGATAAAGTTAGCACTACTGTATTATCATCCATAGAAGTAGCTAATTTATTAAAAGTACGTGTTTGTGTAGCACATACTGGGGTATCAACAGATGGCATAACAGATAAAATTATTTTTTTCCCTTTAAAATCATATAAATTTTTTTCATTTAAATCTTTATCTACAACTTTAAAGTCTGGAGCTTCTATGCCAACTTTAACTAAATTACCTAATAAGGTTACTGGATTTCCACCAAATGTGATTATTCCTTTATTTCTTTCCATAATTTTATTGTTTTTCTACAAAATTAATCATAAATAATTTATCCTCATTAATAACTGACAATTATCACATAAATAATAAGAATTATTAAACCAAATATATTTATTTCTCGATTATTACAGGTAAGATCAATCTATCATTTTCAAATTTTATTAATAGTTGATAAACACCATTACTCAAATTACTTACATTTAGTTGAGAATCATTACTAATGATGACTACTCTACCTATAGCATCTATTAATTGCAATTCAGAAATATTTTTATTAGTTTGAATATAAATCATATCACTAGCAGGAATGGGGTAAACAATCACATCATTGTTATCATAATGTTCTATACTTACATTATCTATAGTTATAACATTAGAAGGCAATGATTGGCAATTATTTTCGGTAACTATGACGTAATAAGTTCCATTTTCTATTACTTGATAAGTTTGATTGGTAGCATCTTGTATCGCTCCATTCAGATTATACCATTGATTT